>JACSRL010000831.1 GCA_014879765.1 Anaerolinea sp.
CGGCCATCGCGTGATCTCAAGGGCGTCCCGCCCGGCCATCGCGTGATCTCAAGGGCGTCCCGCCCGGCCCCGGACAGGCACGGTCAGGAGACCGGCCTGAGCGCGGCGAATCTATCCCATGCCCAACCTTCAACACCTCTACCCCGCCGAAGCCAGCGCCATCTATCGCGCGCTGTTCGGTCGTGACATCCCCCCCATCCTGGCGCAGCGCTTCCTGCCGGTGATCGAACGGCTCAACGCGGCCGCCAGCCCGGCCGAGCTGGCCGACTACTACCGCGCGATCGAGACGCAGGCTGACCTGGAGGCGCTGGAGCTGGCCGGCCGGCTCACCGGCCGGCTGCCGCTGCTGACCCGCAAGATGCAGGCCATGGTCACGCTGGCCGAGACCCTGCCCGAAAACCAGCCCCTCTACGTCAACCGACGCTCCAGCTTCCTGGCTGGCGCAGCCGCCATGGCCTGGGCCGCGGCCCACAGCGTGCGCCAGGGGGTCAAGGGCCTTTGGCTGCTGCGGGGAGGCGCCCATGGCTGAGTTGATCATCGTCGGATCGGGCGCGGCCGCGACCGCAGCCGCCCTGGCGCTGGTGCAGGCCGGCCATCGCCCCGTCATGCTGGACGTGGGCCACGTGGACGAAAGCGCCGCGCCGCGGGTGGAGGGCAACCTCTATAGCTACCGCACCCAGCACGACAGCTTTGACCTGCACATCGGCGCCGACTATCGCGGGCTGGCCGGGGTGCTGAGCGACGAGCCGACGGTCGCCAAGCTCAACGCGCCGGCCATGGCCTTCGTCACCCGCGACGCGGCCCGGCTGGGTCCGCTCAGCCAGACCGAATTTCAGGCCATCCAGAGCTTCGCGCTGGGCGGGCTGGGCAACGCCTGGGGCGCGGGACTCTACCGCTGGAGCAACGCCGACCTGCAAGATTTCCCCATCCGCCTGGCCGAGCTGACGCCCCATTTCGACACACTGACCCGCGAGATCGGCATCAGCGGAGCCGACGACGATCTGACCGAGTTCTTCGGCGATCCCGCTGCCTTGCAGCCACCGCTGGAGCTCTCCCACAACGCCCGCCGCGTGGCGCTGGCCTATCGCCGGCGGCGGCGGGGGCTGCGGGCCAGGGGCATTGCCCTGGGACGGCCGCGCCTGGGCGTGTTGACCGCGCCCAAGGAGCAGCGGCCAGCCTGCGACTACAGCAACCTGGAGTTTTGGCAGGCCCAGCCCTACCTCTACACGCCGGCCGTGACGTTGCGCCGCCTGATCGACGCGGGCCAGATCGACTACCGGCCAGGCTCGCTGGTGCAGCGCTGGCAGGAGGGAGCCGATGGGGTTACGGTGGTGGCCAGGGATGTGCGCAGCGGCGCGACCGTGGAGATCCACGGCCGGCGTCTCTTGCTGGCCGCCGGCGCGATCAACACCGCCCGCATCGCCCTGCAAAGCGCCGGCGACACCGCCGCCCGCCTGCCGCTGCTGGAGAACCCGGTGGTGCAGATTCCCGTGGTGCTGCCCGCCTCGCTGGGCCGCCGGCTGGACACCCACGCCTTCGGGCTGGTGCAGCTCAACCTGGTCTGGGAATCGGCCGCCTACCAGACGATCCTGCAAGGCAGCCTGCTGGAGCTGACCGCGCCGCTGCGCGCCGAGTTCTTTGGCCGCTTCCCGCTGGCCGCGCGCGCCAACCTGGCGTTGATCCGCCACCTGCTGCCGGCCATGCTGATGTTGCAGCTCTACTTCCCCGCCTGGGTGCAGCCGCCCTCCCGCCTGGGCCTGCTGGCCGATGGCCGCCTGCGCATCGAGGGCCAGCCCTTCCCAGTGCAGCCGGCCCGGCTGGCGCCGCTGCTGAGCGCCTTGCGCAGCCTGGGGCTATGGACGCACCCGGCGCTGATCCAGCAGCCGGTCACCGGCCACGCCATCCACTACGC
>JACSRL010000125.1 GCA_014879765.1 Anaerolinea sp.
CTCGTTGCAGACGCGGCAGCCGGAGCAGTAATCCACCGAGTGGTCGGGCGACTGCGGCTGGCCATTCTCGCGAAAACGCTGCGCCTGCGGACCGGAGTACTTGGGGCCGTGGAATTTGTCGGTCACCTCGGCCACGGGGCAATAGCTGGTGCAGATGTTGCACTTGATGCACTCGTCGAGCGATGGCCCGACCGATTCCCAAGATTGTGTATGCATTGGCATGAGTGGTTCCTCCGGCTACTGCGCCATGGCGCGCACGATAGCCTGGCCGGCCGCCACGCCGGTGGCGATGGCAATCCCCTCCAGGCTGTGCTGTTGAATGGGATCCACGCCGGCCAGCGCGCCGCCGGCGGCCCATAGATTGGCGTAGAGCACCTGGCCGCTGGCATCCACCGGCTGCATGTGCTCGTCGACCGCCACGCCGCCGTTGAAGACCGGATGGCCGGCCGGGTCCATGAAGGCCGGCCGGAACCACTGATGGCGCTTCTGCGGGATGGTCAGCGGCAGATCGAAGACCGTCTCCCAGATGCGGCCGGTGTGGTCGCTGTCGAAGCCGCCGCCCAGGATGCCGCCAGTGGCCAGCAGATAGGCCCTGGCCCGGTGCTTCATGGGCCGGCCGGTGGTGGCCGTCTCGACCCATTGCACGCGGCCGGCCACGCCGTTGGCCGCGAGGGTGTCGGCGCCGATGGCCTCCAGCCCCACGTCGACGCGCACGCCCATGCGCCACAGCCTGGCGCGCAGCGCCTTGTAGAGCCGCATGCCCGGCACGCTGGGGGGCAAGGTGGGGATCTCGAAGATCGGCGCGCCGGCCGCCGCGCTCAGCTCGGCCAGCGCCGCGGCGTGGTCGTCCAGGCCCAACAGCGCCGGCAGGCCGATGCGTTCGCCAGCCTTGGCCAACCGCTTCAGCTCGCCGCCCAGCTTTGCGCGCCGCGTTTTGTCATCCAGCGCCTGGGCCAGATGCACGTTGTTGCGGTCGGCCTGTTCGGTCAGCAGGCTGAGCGGCAGGAAGGCCGCGCGCGCCTGGAAGCCCTGCTTGGCCAGGTTTTCGGCGATCAACTGCGGGTAGAAGTCGCGCAGGCCGGTGAAGCCGACGATCAGCAGCGGCTCCGGCCGGGCCATGTCGCCGGCCAACTGCGCGCTGGGGGCCAGAAAGGCTGGCCGCAGCGCGCCCACGGCCGACGGCAGCAGCAGATTCTCGCCGCTGGTTGAGTAGCGCAGCGTATCGAAACCTGCACCCGCGTAAGGCTGACCTAGCTCGGCCATCAGCGACACAAATTCGTCCAGCGCGGCCTGCACCTGATGGCTGCCCAGCAGCGCGTAGGGGTGTTCAGGGTGGGTGTGAGAGAGCGCCTGGATGGCCTCCAGCGGGCGCTGGACGGGGCGGCTCATCTCCTCGGCGGTGTAGCCCATGACATCCACCGTGCCGGCTGCCCAGTGCATGGAGCCCAGGCCCTTGGTCACGACCTGCACCCGCAGGCCAGCCTTGGCCGCGGTGTAGGCTGCCATCAACCCGCTCAGCCCGGCGCCGATGACAAGCAGATCGCTCATGAGTGTACCTCCTTCTCGTTGGGCGTGGTGTCGAAGAGATAGAAATCGGTCATCGCGCTGGCCAGTTGGCTGTCAGGCAGGTGATCGGCATTCATCACGTTCAGGTAGATCAGCTCGTCCAGCCGCTCCTGCTTGAGCTGCCGGCCCCACAGGATCGGCGCCACCCCCTTCCAGCGCTCCTGCAAGAAATCGCGCAGCAGCAGGTTGGGGTTGAACAGGGGTGGTATCGGCCCAGCCTGCTGAGGCCGCTCCGCGTGCTGTGGCCGGCCTCCGTCAGCGGCCTGCTGTGGCCGGCCTCCGTCAGCGGCCTGCTGTGGCCGGTCTCCGTCAGCGGCCTGCTGTGGCCGGTCTCCGTCAGCGGCCT
>JACSRL010000802.1 GCA_014879765.1 Anaerolinea sp.
TGGAAACGCAGGCCACTGGCCCCTGCCCCCAACGCGGAGTGAGCATCCTCAGATGCGGGCTGTGCGCTTTTCCGATTCTGGGCTGTGCAGGGGGCAATTTGCCCAAATTTCGGGCCAAATATGATCTATCGCATAGTACAAAGGCCGATTTAGCAGTAAACTGTGGGCAAATCAGATTGGCAGGCGGCGGGCTGGCCGCGCCGCCGGCGCCAGTGAGGTGCACACGGTGAACACAGTTGCCGAGATCATGACCACGGACGTGGTCGTTGTCGAACCCCAGAACAGCATCGCCACCGCCATCCGCCTGATGCGGCTGGGCCAGATGCGCCGTCTGCCTGTGGTCGAGAATGGCGTCGTGGTGGGCATCATCACCAGCGGCGACCTGCGCCGCATCACCGGCCTCGCGTCGGTGCTGAAAGATCCCAGCCAGGACAACTTTCTCTGGCACCACATCCCGGTGGCCAACGCCATGAGCCACGACCCCATCGTGCTGCCCCCCGACGCGCCCATCTCCAGCGCGGCGCGGCTGCTGGTGGAGCAGAAGATCGGTGGCCTGCCCATCGTCCAGGAGGGCCGGCTGGTGGGCATCATCACCGCCAGCGACCTGCTGGAGTCGTTGATGGAGCCTGGCGCCGGCTGACCCTTCAAGGACGACATCCCTTTGCGAGTATTGATCACCGGCGTCACCGGTTTCATGGGGAGCCACCTGGCCGAGCGTCTGCTGGCCGAGGGGGTCGCGGTGCGCGGCCTGGCCCGGCGGCCGGCCGACGCGGCCTTCCTGGCCCGGCAGGGCGCGGAGATCGTGCCGGGCGACCTGGCCGAGCGCGCCGGGCTGGAGGAGGCCGTGCGCGATTGCCAGGCCGTGCTGCACACCGCAGCCTGGACCGGCGGGCCGGGCCTCGGAGAGCGCCAGGCGTGGACCATCAACGTGGCCGCCACCGGCTGGCTCTTGCAGGCTGCGCAGAACGCCGGCGTGCAGCGTTTCGTCTATTTTAGCAGCGTGGCCGTCTACGGTCTCAACGCCGCCCCGCTGATCGACGAAAGCGCGCCGACGCCGCCGGTGGGCCAGCTCTACCCCGACAGCAAGATCGCGGCCGAGACGCTGGTGGCCGCAGCCCAGGCTGACGGCCTGCCCACCACCATCATCCGGCCCGCGTCCACCTACGGCCCGCGCGGAACGGCCTGGACCACCGGCCCGGTGGAGCAGATCCAGGCCGGCCGGCTGGTGCTGCTGGGCGAGGATCGCGGCCTGGTCAACCCTGGCTACATCGACAACGTGGTGGATGGCGTGTTGTTGGCGCTGCGCAGCCCGGCCGCGGTCGGCGAAACCTTCAACCTGTGCGACGGGACGGCCATCACCTACCGCGAGTTCTACGGACGCTATGCGGCCATGCTGGGGCGGGAGCGTCTGCCGGTCTACCCGGCCTGGCTGGCGCGGGGCGCGGTCAGCCCGCCGGGCCGCTGGCTGCGCCGGCTGCTGGGCCGGCCCGCGCCTGGCCCGTGGAGCTACCATTTTCGTTTCAACCCCAGCCGCTTCAGCATCGCCAAGGCGCAGCGCGTGCTGGGCTATGCGCCGGCCGTCGACCTGGACGAGGGCATGCGGCGCACGGAGCAGTGGCTGCGCGCCCGCGAGGGGCTCGCTGCGGCGGACAGGTTCAGGCAGAGGAGGTAGCGGCATGAAAAGGGCAACATGGCGTGCATTTTCCTGGATCCTGGTGATCTCCCTGGTGGCGCCGATGGCGCTACCTGCGGCAGCGTCTTCATCTTATGTTAAATCGGGGGGGGGTAAAAAGCCTGTGACCAGCGCTGCGCCGTTGGCGGGAGCGGCGCAGGACGCGGCCCACACACCGGAGGCGGGGATCGGTCAAACCGCGGCAGCCAGCCAGCCGATCACGACGACTGGCATATTGAC
>JACSRL010000217.1 GCA_014879765.1 Anaerolinea sp.
ACCGTCTAAACCTGCGAAGGCCCCTCAGGGCCTGGCGGACCGTCTGCCCAGCCGCTGAGGCGGCTTCGTGCTGTCAGCCAGGGATTTCCAATCCCTGGCTGCCGGCAGCAGCGCCCTGGCCGGCTCGGCATAGGGGCCGCGCTTGAACTGTTCCCAATAGCCCCGCTGGTTCACGCTGCCATAGGAGAGAATCGCCTGGCCGGCCGCGCCGGCCGCGCGGGCCAGGTCGATGCGTCGGGCGATGGCCGCGAAATCGTCATAGTCCGCGGTGATCCCCGCGGCGACGTGATCGCCGCCGGCCCGCGCCGTGAAATCCTCCACCAGCGCCTGGAATTGGGCATCGTCGGCGGTGATGCTGGCCAGGTAGAGCATAGGGCAGATCAGATCGACGCTCTGCTGCTCCACCCAGCCCACCGAGTCCTGGCAGAAGCCGTCGTAGCCGTCGCCGGCGCTCCACCACTCCCACGTCTCCAGGTAGACCGGCCAGACCGCCGCGCTGTGCCAGAGGCCGGGCTTGATGCGCTGAATCTCGCGGCGCAGGCGGCCCACCAGTTGGCTGACCTGGCGTCGCTGCCACTCCTTGCGATCCAACCCCGGCTCCCCGGCCTGGACCTGGGCCACCTGCGCCAGCGTATCGGGATCGCGCGAGTATTCCCAGCCGGGATAGCGCACGTTGTCCAGGTGCAGGCCGTCGACCAGATAGCGGGCGGCGATGTCCTGGGCCACGGCGGCAATCTGGTCCTGCACCGCGGGGTGTCCCGGATTGGCCCAGAGATAGTGCTCGTTGAGCCGCATCGGCTGTTGCTGGCGGTCCCACACCACCCACTGGTCGCCGACCAGGCGGTTGAAGCGGGCCATCATCGGCTCTGGCTCGGCCGGGCCAGGGGGCGTCACCCCCAGCCAGGCCGGGTAGACGTTGATCCAGGCGTGCAGCTCCAGGCCGCGCGTGTGCGCCTCTGCCACGGCCACGGCCAGCGGGTCCCAGCCGGGGTGCTGTCCCAGGGTTCCCCCGCTCAGCCGCGCCGCCCAGGGCTCCAGCGCCGACGGGTAATAAGCATCGGCGTTGCCGCGCACCTGAAAGTAGAGGGTGTTGAAGTTGGCCGCGGCCGCTTTGTCAGCCAGCCAGCGGATGTCGTCGGCGGTGCGAAAGTCCCAGCGGGTGACCCACAGCGCCCGAATCTCCACCGATTGATCCAGAGCGCCGGCCGGCTGGCCGTGCTCAGCCGGCGCCGGCGGCGCTTGAACGCCCCTCGCCGGTTCCCCGGCCGGCGCGCCGTTGGCCAGTGAGCTGGCCTCCAGGCCGCCCACGGCCGCCCACAGCGTCTGTTCTGCCAGAGAGGAGGGTGTGTCAAAGTCGTGGTCCATGGTCTCTCCAACGATTTGGGAAATCGCCGACTTCGGAAGTCGCCGGTCGAAGTCTGGGGCAACCGCTCCAGCTCACGGCTCGGCGGCGTTTTCTTCCGGCGCTTCGGCCTGCAAGATCCAGCGCTGGTAGAGCTCCTCGACCTGCGGCCCGCCCAGCTCCGTCGCCAGGTTCAGGAAGTCCTGGGGGCTCGCCTCGCCGAAGCGGAAGCGTTCGATGTAGCTGCGCAGCAGCGCCAGGTAGGCCTCCTGGCCCAGCGTCTGCAACAGCTCGTAGTGGAAGAGCGCAGCCTTGCCGTAGACGATGGTCTCGTAGTTGTTGGCAAATTCGCTGACCGGCTGATCGACCACGGCATCCAGGCCGCGTGCCCGCGCCAGTTCCCAGGCCGCCTGCCAGCGCCGCTGCGCCAGCCGCTCGGCAAAGCGTGCGCCGTTGATCTTCTGGAGATAGAAATAGGTGGAGAACTCGGCCAGCCCCTCGTCCAGCCAGGGCGCGTTGACCGCGTCGTTGCCCACCAGGTTGTACCACCACTGATGCGCCACCTCATGGGCAATGCGAAATTCCAGCTCGTCGGCGTGCTCGCGGTAGAGCTGCGTGCCCAGCTCGAACAGGCCGGCGTATTCCATGCCGCGAAACTCCAGCGGCCCGGCCACTACATCCAGCTCGGCGTAGGGGTAGGGGCCGAACACCGTATCGTAGACCCGCAGCGCGGCGGCCGCGTATTCAGCGGCCGCGCGGCCGGCCACCTCGTCCCCCAGGCGATACCAGGAGTTGACGCGCACGTCGTTGGCGTAGGTCTCAGCCCGGCCAAAGCGGTCGCTGAGGAAGAGGGCAAACTCGCGCGCCGGGCCGCTGACCATGCGCCAGGCCTTCATGGCCGGCGCGGCCGGCGGCGCGTCCCCCTCGGGTGTGGGCGCGGGCAGCGCATCCGCGCTGAGCAGCGAGCCGCTGGCCGCGATCTGATAGCTGATCGGCGCGGTGACGGTCACCTGGTAGGTGGCGGCCGGCGAGAAGGTCGAGTCCCCCTGCAACATGCTGATGTCCAGCCGCCAGCCCGCTTCAGCCTCCGGGTCACGCACCGCCAGCATGGGGTAGAAGGCGGGCAGGGCCAGCACCCCGCCGCTGGCGCCGATCAGGTGGTAGCGCTCATCCTCCCAGACCGGGGGGCGCAGCCGCCACTGCAGGCCGATGGCGACCGGCTCGCCGGGCGTGGCCGCGCCGGGGGGAACCACCACGCGCACAGCCGTGTCCTCGGCGTGATAGTCGAAGGGCGCGCCCGCGCCGTTGACGGTGGCCAGGGTGACGCTCATGCTCCCGCCGTAGTAGTTCAGATTGGGGTAGAGGCGAAAATAATACTCAGGCAGCAGGCTGCCGTCCGGCTCCGGCGGCACGGTCAGCGTCAGCCGGCCGGTCAGCATCGGCTCGACCGGGTCCACCTGCACCTCCATGCGGTAATCGGGCAGGGGAGGCAGCTCATCCAGCAGCGCGCGCTGGCTGGGGGCCATGGCCTGCCGGTAGATGGCCAGCGGGTCGGCCGGCTGGCTGGCCCGTCCCAAGGCTGGCAGCCCGGAACAGGCCGCCAACAGCCCCGGCAGGATGAGGAGGATCAACAGCGTATGAAAACGTCTCCGCATGGCGTCATGGACTCCGATGAACAGTACAAGAGACGCGGATCGGAACGTGCTCTTCCGATCCGCGTCCTCTGAGAATCCGCGGTTCTAGTACGGCCCAGCCCGGCCTCCCTGTCGCGCCCGGATCTGCGCCTCCAGCTCGGCCAGCGATGGCATGGGGCCGAAGATCTCGTCGGGGAAGCGGCCGCCGCCCGACCAGAAGAGCCAGCCCTCGGCGTCAGCGTCCTCGGCCGCCTGGCGCTGGATCATCATCTCCGGCACGTCGTAGTCATAGCCGCGCGCCGGGCCGTCGGTGCGGAAGTTCTTGGGATAGCCTTGCAGCCAGGGCCGGATGCGCGTCGGCAGCGGCACGATGTCGCGCACGATGCTGGTGCTGTCGTAGATCACCTTGTAGGGGCAGAGCACCGGCTCGTCGCAGCCGGGGAAGGTGCCCGGCCACCAGACCTGCGGGTAGATCATGGGGTTCAGATAGTCCAGCCCCTGCGACATGTCGGCCAGATTCTGGCCGATGAAGGGCTCGTTGCCGTTCAGGATGATGCTGCCGAAGACGTCGATGGCGGTGAAGATGCCGTAGGGCTTGAGCGCCGCCATCAGGTCGCGGGAGAAATTGGTGATGGTCTCGCGGCGGTTCTCCGGCGTGCTCTCCACCGAGTAGGTCAGCATGTTGTGGTCGCGCAGGCCGGAGAAGCGGAAATAGTCGAACTGGATCTCGTCAAAGCCCAGCGCCGACAGTTCCTTGGCCATGTCGATCTCGTACTGGCGCACCTCCGGCAGATAGGGATCGGCCCAGGCCAGATCCTCGCCATCCTTCCAGATCTCGCCGGGATTGGAGCGCAGCCGCAGCGCCCATTCTGGCTGGCCCTCGGCCAGCGCGTCATCCTTGAAGGTCACAAAGCGGGCGATGGTGTAGATGCCGCGGCGCTGCGCCTCCTCCAGAAACTCCTGCGCGGTCATGATGCTGTCGGGATGGATGCCGATCTCGCGCGCGATGGGGTTCTGCGGGTCCCAGGCCACCTCGCCGTAGTCGCTTTTCATGTCGATCACCACCGCGTTCAGATCAGGCGACTGCTCGATCAGGTCCAGGCGGGCGTTGATCAGCGCCCGGTCGTACAGAAAATGGAAGGGCACGTAGAAGCCGCGCGCCTCGAAGGGCTCCATCTGCGCATCCAGGCAGAGGGGCGCGCCGCACTCGCCGCCGGCCAGCGTCTCCGGGAAGTACAGGCTGTAGCCCGGCGCCTTGAGCATGATCTGCGGGTTGGCCGGCAGGCCGCTCACCGTGAAGCTGCCATTCTCGGCCGCGTCGGCGTAGAGCAGCGGCTCCGTGCCGCGGCAGGCGATGCCCTGGCAGAGATCATGATCGTAGACATAGACCACCAGACCGGGAATGCTTTCGCCCGTCTGCGCGTCCACCGCCTGGCCGGCCAGCGTGTCGGGCGCCAGCGCGGCCGCGGCCGCCTGGGTGACGCCGTCGTAGCTCAGAGCCACCGGCGCAAAGCCGGGCATGCTCACGGTGTACACATCGCCCGCCTCGATCAGCGGCAACAGCGCGATCCCCTGCGCGTCGCTGACCGCCTCGCTGCGCTGGCTGGTCACCTGCGCGCCGCTCACCGGCTGCCCGGCGGCGTCGGTCACCGTCACCACCAGCCCCTTGGGTTCCAGCGCCACCGCCAGCTCCGCATCCTCGCTGAACTCGGCCTGCGCCGCCTCGTAGCCTGGCGCCTCCACGGTGATGGCCAGCGGCAGCTCGACGGTCCACAGAATGAAGCGGCCATCGGCGTCGCTGAGCGCGCTCAGGTCGCCGGCGGTGACGGTCGCGCCGACGATGGGCGCGTCGGTGACTTTGTTGACCAGCCGGCCGGCCAGGTGCGGCGCCAGCAGGGCCACATCCAGCGGCTGGCCGCCCAGCAGATTGGCCGCCTGGTCGATGGGCTGCTCGGTGGTCTCGAAGTCGGCCAGCTCGGCCGTCAGGAGCAGATCGTCGCCGTGCAGCCGCTCCAGGCGATAGCGGCCCGCCGCGTCACTGGTGGCGCTCTGGCCGCCGGCGCTCAGAGTGACGCCCGCCAGCGGCTGGCCGGTCTGGAAATCGCTGACCACGCCGGTCAGCGCCGTCGGCTGTAGGGCGATGTCCAGCGCCTCCTGGCCGGCCAACGCGGCCTCCGAGGCGACGGCCACAGCCGCGGGCAGGAAGCCAGGCAGGGTCGCGCTGATCTCGCCGGTTCCCACCTGGCTGGGGAAGTAGAAGAAGCCGTTGTCCAGGCTGGCGCTGCTCTCGCCGTTCAGCGTCAGGGCGACGCCGGCCAGCGGCTGGCCCGACTGGGCGTCGCTCACCTGGCCGTGCAGCCCGTTGGGATAGATGGGCAGGCTGGCCACCTGCGCGCCGGTCGTGTCCCATTCGGCCAGCGGCAGCTCATAGGGGATGAAGCCCTCGGCCGCCAGCGCCACCTGGGCGCCGGCGCGCGGCAGGCGGCGCAGCTCGAAGCGGCCCTCGCCGTCGGCAGTGGCCGTCTGATCGCCCGCGGCGACCGTGGCCCCTGCCACCGGCTGGCCGTCCAGCGCGTTGAGCACCTGGCCTTGCAGCACCGTCGGCTGCAAGGGGGCGGCCAGCGCGGCCGGCGCCAGCGGCAGGAAGCTGAAACGCGCCTGGCCCTGCCAGGGCTGGAACGCGTCGTGGTCCACCGTAACGTTGAAGGGCCGGAAGCGGGAGGCGCGCGCGGCAAAGGCTCCGGCCGCGTCGCTGCGCACTGCTTCCCCGGTGCTGAGGGTGATGGCCGCGTCGGCCAGCGGCTGGCCGCTTTCCGCGTCGCTGACCTGGCCCCTGACCGGCACAGGCAGGAAATAGAGCAGGGCCAGCAGAACCAGCAGGGCTACGCCGCCGGCCACGGCGGCCAAGGTCAGCCGCCGGCGCTGGGATGGCTGGGAAGTGTTCGGGGTATTAGCTGTCAAGATTGTCCTCGGTCCGAGATTCGCTGGGCGCCCTGGCCGGTCTTTGCGCAGCGTGCCGGCGCGACGCCTGACGGCGTGCAACGGCTCTGGCGGGGGCCGTGCGAGCCAACCGACGATGGCGGTTCTTCACGGTCCTTGACTGGCCTGAGCACAAAACCACGGCATTATAGCACAGCCCGCGGGGCTGGCAAACTCAGATGGGTCAGGGCTGGGGCGCATTTGTTGCCATAAAAACGCGTGCGTGGTACAATGGCCGCCATGGCTATGGAAATTCGTCTTGGCGACGTGGTGCGGCTGCGCAAGCCACACCCCTGCGGCGGCTATGAGTGGACGGTGGTGCGGCTGGGCGCGGACATCGGCCTGCACTGCACCACCTGCCAGCGCCGCGTGTTGCTCACCCGGCGCGAGTTCGAAAAGCGCGTCAAGACTTTCGTACACCGGGGCGAACCGGCCAGCGCAGCGGCGCTGCCGGCCAGCCAGCCGCCCGCCATCTGATCGCTTTTCGCTGCCCCCGGGTGCGCGTGGCCCGGGGAGTTTATTGATCGACGGTTTTCGTACCGACCCAAAAACCGTTACTGCTTATGGCAATCGTCAACACCTCGCAAGGCTTCTGGCCTGTGCTGCTGAACCGCCCCTTCCGCCGGCTGTGGGCGGCGCAGTGGCTGGCCCAGACCTCGCAGAACACCATCAACTTTGTGCTGATCGTGCTGATCGAGCGCATCACCGGATCGAGTATGCACCTGGGGCTGACGATCCTGGCCTTCACCCTGCCTGGGGTGATCTTCGCGCCGATCAGCGGCGTGGTCATCGACCGCTGGCCCAAGAAGGTTGTGCTGGTCGCCTCCAACGCGCTGCGCGGGGTGATCGTGTTGAGCTATCTGCTGGTGCTGGGGCTGGCGCCCGATCACAGCAACGGCTGGGTGCTGTTGACCCTCTACACCCTCACCTTCTTGATGTCCACCGTGGGGCAGTTTTTCAACCCGGCCGAGGCCGCGGCCATTCCGCTGCTGGTGGGTCGCACCCACCTGATGACGGCCAACTCCTTGTTCAGCCTGACCCTGGCGCTGTCGCAGGTGATCGGCCTGATCATCGTGGGGCCGCTGGTGGTCAAGCTGATCGGCGTGGAGGCGGCCTTCGTGGTGATCGCCTGCCTGTACGGGGTGGCTGCGCTGCTGGTGGGCCGGCTGCCGCGCGATGAGCCGCGCGCCAGCCACGCCAGCGCCCAGGGAGGCTGGCAGCGGGCCAAGAGCGATCTGCGCGAGGGCGCGTCCTTCGTCATCTCCGACCGGCCGGTGTTGGTCAGCATGACCCACCTGACCCTGATCGCCAGCCTGGTGATGACGCTGGCCATGCTGGCGCCGGGCATCTCGACCCGTGTGCTGCACCTGGCGCCGGAAGACGCCATCGTCGTCTTCGCGCCGGCCGGCGTGGGCATGTTGTTGGCCGCGGTCGTCCTGGGGCGGTGGGGCAGCCATGTCTCCAAACAGCGCCTGGTGCGCGGCGGCCTGTTGGCCATGACGCTGGGCTTCGCCATGTTTGGCGTGCTGGCCTGGCGCTTCCAGGCGACCAACCAGCAGTTTGTCTTCGACGCCTCGGTGATCGATCTGCCCGTAGCCAGCGCGGCGCTGATCCTGGCCACCATCGGCATGAGCCTGTCGTTGGGGCTGGCCATGGCCACCGTCAACATCGTCTCACAGACCCTGCTGCAAGAGCACACCCCCGACCGGCTGCGCGGCCGCGTCTTTTCGGTGCAGTTCATGCTCAACAACCTGGTGGGCATCCCCCCCATGCTGGCCATCGCCGCGCTGGCCGACCTGGTGGGCATTCCCCAGATGTTGATCGGCATCGCCGGGGTCATTTTGTTGGTGTTCGGCGTCACCCTGCGCCTGCAGCGCCGGCTGATCCAGCCGGCCGGCCGGCCGGGCCAGCCGGCCGCGTCTGAGGTCGAACAGATCACCACCATCGATGCAATCCTGGACCTGCCAGCCGCGGCCGGGGCGCCGGGCGGCGATTAGCGATGCGCAGACGAAACCACATGCCCGCACGCGAAAAACCCGGTTTCTGGACAACTGGCTGAGCGGTTACATCTGATTTAGGAGGCGAAGCCATGCGCCGCGATGAATTGGTACGCTATCTCGATCGTTATCTGCGCATCGATGCCATCCCCGACTACGGCCCGCAGGGCTTGCAGGTCGAAGGCGGCGGCGAGGTGACGCGCATCGTCTTCACCGTGGACGCGGGCCAGCCCTGCATCGACGCGGCCATCAAGGTGGGCGCCCAGATGCAGATCGTGCATCACGGCCTCTTTTGGGGCAGCCAGGAGCTGATCCGCGGCCCCTTCGGTCGCAAGATTCAGCGCCTGTTGAACGCCAATCTCAACCTCTACGCCGCGCATCTGGCGCTGGACGCGCACCCGGAGGTGGGCAACAACGTGGAGCTGGCGCGCCTGCTGGAGCTGGCGGTGGAGAGCTGGTTCTGCAACGTCAGGGGCACCGACATCGGCGTCATCGCCCAGGCGCCGGACGGCGCGACGCTGGAGGAGCTGGCCTCGATGCTCAAGGCGCGGCTGGGCAGCGAGCCGCGGCTGCTGGCCCACGGCCCGGCGCAGGTGCGGCGGGTGGCCATCATCTCAGGCAGCGGCATCGACCACGCGCGCGATGCGGTCGCGCTGGGCGTGGACACCTTTGTCACCGGTGAGACCTCACACGCTCACTACTACGCGGCCCAGGAGCTGGGGTTGAACGTGCTCTTTGCCGGCCATTACGCCAGCGAGACGGTGGGCTTGAAGGCGCTGGGCCGCCACCTCAACGGCAAATTCGGCCTGGAGACGGTGTTCATCGACTTGCCCACGGGGATGTAGCGCGCGGGGCTGGAATCGTCAACGCCCGGCATGAACGTCTGAGACGTTCGCGCCGGGCGTTGTGTATTCTGGGGATAAGTGCTGCCGCGTTGGACAGACCGGGGAGCGCCCTGGCCTGTCCGCTATGGAAACACGCCTGGAAAGCTAAACCCGGTCGCCCTGGGGCGCCCTGTGGCGGTAGACGATTCGTCCACGCGTGAGGTCATAGGGCGACAGTTCGACGCGCACAGCGTCGCCCAGCAAGACGCGGATGTAGTGCTTGCGCATCTTGCCGGATAAATAGGCCAGGACTTGATGCCCATTCTCCAGCTCGACCCGAAACGTGGTGTTGGGCAGCGCTTCGGTAATCTTGCCTTCGAGAATCAGCTTATCGTCCTTGGACTCAGCCATTTCGCCATCACCTCCTTTCCAAACGTGGTAAATGAGCGGGTGGGATCGGTTGCGGAAAGCCTTTGCCGGAATGCGGCATTACTCCGCCATTCTGTCGCGCTTGCGCTGCGCCTGGCGGGCCTTGCGCACAGCCTTCTGCTTCTTGATGCGGCGCACCTCGCTGGGCGGGGTGAACCAGCGCTTCTTGCGCGCGGTGGAGAGAACCCGGCTCTTGGTCACTTCCTTGCGGAAGCGCTTGAGCAGTTGCTCCTGCGATTCGCCAGACCTGAGCTCGACATTTGCCATTGGTGGATCGTACCTCCTGACTTGGATTAGGACTGACAGAGTCCTGCGATTGCCTGACAAAACAAATGCCCCACTGCACGCGCAGTGAGGCCGTTCGAAACTACCGGTTCAGACGTGAGTGCTTCCAAGGCGCTAGTTTCCGGACTTGCCTCTCCTATGCAGCGGGTGGATGCGAGACAGGCTCACGTCATCCCTGGGTTGCCAGCCAGAAAAACACGGCTGGCAGGTAGGATTATACCCAGACCGGGCCGGCTGTCAAAGTGGCAACAGCACCTCGAAGGTCGATCCCTGGCCCGGCTTGCTCTCGACGGAGATGCTGCCCCCGTGCGCTTCGGCGATCGACTGGGCGATGCTCAGCCCCAGCCCGCTGCTGCCAGCCGCCCGGCCGCGCGCCCGATCGACCCGCCAGAAGCGGTCGAAGATGTGTGGCAGGTCCTCCGGCGCGATCCCGACACCGGTGTCGGCCACTGTGACCCGCACCCAGCCGTCGGGCCGGCGATGCAGGCTCAGCGTCACCAGGCCGCCCGGCGGGGTGTAGGCGATGGCGTTGCTGATCAGGTTGAGCAGAAGTTGCTTCAGCCGGTCGGGTTCGCCCTGCACCTGAGCTTGGTCTTCGTGCCCCAGCCGCACCCTGACCCGCCCATCGGCCATCAACAGCGCCTCGCGGTAGACCTCCAGCAGCAGGGTGTCCAGCTCCACCGGCTTGAGGATGAGCCTGACCCCGGCGTCGGTCTCGGCCAGCAGCAGGAGATCCCGTACCAGGCGGGTCATGCGCGCCACCTCGTGGCCGATGGCCTCCAGGCCTTCGCTCAGCATGGCAGGGTCTTGGGCCGCGCCGCGCTGCAGCAGATCCACGTTGCCCTGGATGGTGGCCAGCGGGGTGCGCAGCTCGTGCGACACGTCGGCCACCAGGCGCTGCTGGGTGTTGAACAGGTCTTGCAGCCGCCCCATCATCTCGTTGAAGGTGCTGGCCAGTTGGCCCACCTCGTCATCGGGATAGACCCCCTCGATGCGCTGGTCCAGGTCTTCGGCCCGGACGATGCGGCTGGTGGTGTCGGCGATCTGGTTCAGCGGCCGCAGCGCGGCGCTGGAGATCAGCGCGCCGCCGATGGCGGCCAGCGCCACGGCGATGCCGCCGCCCACCAGCAGCGCCAGCCGGGCGATCTTGAGCATCGAGTCGATGGTGTCCAGCGAACGGGCCACCTGCACCGTGGCCACCACCTGGCCCTCCGGCGAGTGTACGGGGGTGCTGAACACCCGCAGCGTGACGCCGTCGCCCTGCCAGGTGTAGAAGCCAGACTCGCCGGCCAGGTTGCGTTCCCGCATCTCCTCTGGCAGCGGCATCATCTGGTCTCCCATGCCCGGCGACTTGTCGATGACCGTGCCCTGGAGGGTGCTGGCCTGGGCGAAGACCTGGGAGGCAAAGACGATGGCCGGAATGGGCAGCCGGCTGCGCATGGGGTCGATGTTGGCCTCGAAGACCGCCACCACCCGCTCCGCCTGGCTCTGGATCATGTCGTCCACCTCGCCGTAGAGTGCCCGCGCCACCACGGCCTGGAAGCCCACGGCGAAGAGGAGCAGCACCACGGCCAGCAACAGTGTGTACCAGAAGGTCAGGCGAAAGCGTAGGGTCATGGAGGAAACATCGGAGGGTTGGCGCCGGCTCATAGCGCCATGATACGATGGATAGCTTAAGCGCAGGTTATGCGGCCATGAGAAGGGTGTGAGCTTGGCCAGGGATTGGAAATCCCTGGCTGACAACACAAAGGCCCCTCAGGGCCTGCAGAGCCTGGCCAGGGATTGGAAATCCCTGGCTGACAGCACGAAGGCCCCTCAGGGCCTGCAGAGCAGATTCCCAGCGGCTGAGCCTGGCCAGGGATTGGAAATCCCTGGCTGACAACACAAAGGCCCCTCAGGGCCTGCAGAGCAGATTCCCA
>JACSRL010000482.1 GCA_014879765.1 Anaerolinea sp.
ACCCGCAGGGGTGAAGCGTGACGAGTGACCCGCAGGGGTGAAGCGTGACGAGTGACCCGCAGGGGTGAAACGTGACGAGTGACCCGCAGGGGTGAAACGTGAGGCGCAAAACAACCGTTCTGCGGACACAAATCACACGAGCACATTCACGTTTCACGTTTCACGTTTCACGTTTCACGCTTCACGTTTCACGTTTCACGGTCCCAGCCTGGCATGGTTGATCCAGATGATGTCAGTCTGGCAGCACCGGCAGGGCGCAGCGCGCGGTTTGAAGGCCGTGCAGCAGCTCTTGATGGAGGACGCTGTTGGCGGCTGCCACGTTCCGATGGCCCGGCCGCCAGGGCTGGCCGCTGTAGGTGGTGACGACGCCGCCGGCCTCGCGCACCAGCAGCACGCCCGCGGCCATGTCCCACAGTTGGATGCCGCGCTCCCAGTAGCCGTCCAACTGGCCAGCCGCCACCCAGGCAATGTCCAGCGCGGCCGAGCCGGCGCGGCGCACGCCGCGCGTGCGCGGCATGAAGTGGCTGAACTCGGCCAGGTTGTTGTCAGGGTTGCTGGCCCGATCGTAGGCGAAGCCGGTGGCCAGCAGGCTGGCGCGCAGTTCGCCGGTGGCCGAGACGTGCAGCCGTTGCTCGCCGCGCCACGCGCCCCGCCCGGCCTGCGCCCAGAACAGCTCCTCACGCAGCGGGTCGTAGGTCACGCCCAGCTCCGGCTGGCCATCGATCAGCAGCGCCAGGGTGACGCTGAAGACCGGGTAGCCGTGGGCGAAGTTGGTGGTGCCGTCCAGCGGGTCGATGACCCACACCGGGCCGGCCGTGGGCAGCTCGCCGCCCGTTTCCTCGCCGTGGATGGCGTGATGGGGAAAGTGCCGGCGCAGCCCGTCGGCGATCAGTCGCTCCGAGGCCAGGTCGAACTCGGTGACCAGATCGACGCCGCTGCTTTTGTTGGCGACAGTTCCGGCGCCGTTCTCATGGCCGCGGCGCAACAGCGCGCCGGCCTGGCGCGCCAGGTCGATGGCGATTTCAAGCATCTTGGCTCTCGTTCTGTCCGGCGCGCGACCGCGCCGCTTTCAGCGCGGTCAGGCATTTGGCGGGCACGTAGACCCCGCCCAGGGCTGCGCCGGCCGAGCCCTCGCCGTGAAAATCGGACCCGCCGGTGACCAGCAGGCCATGCTGGCGGGCCAGCCGCAGCAGCCGGTCGATCAACACCGAGGTATAGTTGGAGTAGTAGACCTCCAGCCCGGCCAGGCCGGCCGCCACCAGCGCGGGCAGCGAGGCCTCCACCGGCATCGGCTCCAGCACGCGGCCGCTGGCCAGCGCGATGAAGGGATGGGCGAAGACGGGCAGGCCGCCGACCCGCCGGATCATGCGGCAGGCGTCGGCCGGCGATAGCTTGGCCCGCTCGACGTAGGCCGGGCCGTTGCGGCCGATCAGGCGCTCGAAGGCTTCGCCCTTGTTCTGAACCAGCCGCGCCTCGATCAGCGCCTGAGCGACGTGCGGCCGGCCGATGGCGCCATCGCCGGCCAGCGTCTGCACCCGCTCGAAGGAAATGGGGTAGCCCAGCGCGTTCAGCTTGCGCACCATGGCCTGGGCGCGGCCAAGGCGGCCCTCGCGCAGCCGGCTCAGCTCGGCCTGAAAGGCGCGGTCGGCATAGTCTGGGAAATAGCCGAGCATGTGCAGCTCCCCCTGGTCCACGTCGCAGCTCAGCTCCACCGAGGGGATGACCTCGACGCCGGCCGCGCGGCCGGCCGCCAGCGCCTCGTCCAGCCCTTCGGTGGAATCGTGGTCGCAGACCGCAATGGCGCGCAGGCCCAGCTCCGCGGCCATCTGCACCAGCTCAGTGGGGCTGTGCCGGCCGTCGGAGGCGGTGGTGTGGCAGTGCAGGTCGATGGTGTTCATGGGGAGGGGGTG
>JACSRL010000433.1 GCA_014879765.1 Anaerolinea sp.
GCGTGCAGCGCATGGAATATCCGATCCTGGCGCTGCACGTGTTGACCGTAGCCTGGACCACCGAGCCCTGAGCAATCTACCCCTCTACCCTTGCATCTTTGCGTGTACTCCGATCCCTCCCCCCTTTGCGTCTTTGCGGCTTTGCGTGCGTTCCGATCACCGCGCCGAAGGCAGATCAAAATTGCCGCTGCATGGAACCCGCGTAGCCAGTCATCTCCACATAGCCGTTGCCGGCCACCGGCTGGCCGGCGCGCTGGCCGCTGACCTGCACCGCGCCCTCCCAGTAGCTGTAGGAGACGTTCAGCTCCTGATCGGCCAGCCACGGCTTCAGCTCCAGCCGCAGCTCCAGGCTGGGCACGGCGATGCTCCAGGCCGCGGGGTAGACCGCGCCGCTGTGCGGGCTGCGCCACTGGTCGTCCACCTCAATCTGAAAATCGGCCCGGCCGAGCGGGGTCACAGCGCCGTCGGCATCCACAAAGCTGCCGGCCGAGAAGGGGGAGATGCCGCCATCGGCCTGGCGGATCTGAAAGACCTTGAGTTCGGCGCCGTCGTCCAGTTGGAGGGCAAACCAGTCCCAGCCCACCTGGTCCGAGGCCAGCGCGCTGGTGCTGTACTCGTGATCCTGCCAGCTCAGCCCGGCCACCGGAAAGGCCCTGTCGCCCACCGTCACCGTTCCCTGGCTGACGAGCCGGGTCAGGCTGAAGTAGGTGGAGGCGTTGCCGGGGTCTGGCCCCTTCTGGCTGTAGCCCTGGTCTCCTTGCAGCACCGGCCCTTTGGCGTCGGTCAACAGCAGGTCGAGGGCCACCTCGCCGGCCGCGGCCTGCACGCGGGTCACGCCGGGCTGGCCGGGCAGATCCTCCACCCGCCAATCCTCCAGCCAGACCGCGTAGGGCTCCGCCTGTGCGCCGGCCAGGCCGGCCGCGCCGCGTGCCAGCCGCTCGAAGGAATGAAAGCGGCCAGCCTGAACATCGGTCAGCGCGAAATGGCCCATGTAAAGCTGATCGGCCCCCCAGTCCGAGGCGCGCTCGGCGCGTTCGTCCGGCGGCTGCATGGCCCGGCGGAAGATGGTGAACTGGTAGCCGAAATGGCGGCCATCCTCGGCCGCCAGATTGCCGGTGTAGTACCACCACTCGGTCTGGAAGTCGGGATGCGGGCCATAGTCGGCCGGAAAGTCCAGCCGCGCGGGGCCGGTCACGCGGGCAAAGCCGCTGGCGTCGGCCGCCTGGGCCATCCCCTGCACCCGCGCCTGCACCGCCGGCTCGCTGCGCTCCCGCCAGAGCAGCAGCGCGCCTGCGGCCACCAGCAGCAGAGGAATGACCCACAGCCAACGGTTTCTTTTCATGGTCGTCATGGCATGGATAGATGGGGTCAGCGGGGCAGAATCGACGGGGGCGGCCCTTGCAGGTCGCGGATCAGACGCGGCAGGCCGTAGGCCGGCCGCAGAGGCGCGACCAGGTCGATGGGCATGGCCATGGCGCTGGTCAGGGTATAGGGCAGCCGGCTTTGGTCGATGGCTTCGATCAGCACCGGCATCACCCGCCAGGCGTTCTCCTGGTCGATGCCGATAGTCTGGGCCAGGATTGCCTCGAAGGTGGCCATGGCGTCGGCCAGGAAGGCCTGCGACAGCACGACTACCGTGCGCCGGGCCTGTTGCAAGCCACGCTGGACCGTGGCCACGCGCGCCACGCCGGCCTGCAAGACGTCGGCTGACAGGGCGATGCGCAGGCCGGCCGCCTCCAGCGGCGGGATAAGCTGGCTGGCCACGAACTGCGCATCGCGCTCGCTCTTCTCGGCGTAAATCAGATAGGCATCGTACCGGTAGCCGTCCTCGCTGCGGGCGACAGCCTTGACCTGCCCACCCAGGCGCAGCGCCACCGGGAAGTTCTCCTCGATCTCAGCCTTGAATACCGGATGCTGGCGGCCGTGCATGGCGTCGGTCACCCGCGGCTGCACGTACTCGAACAGATCAAAGATACGGATCAGGCCATCGTCGGCCGCGATGTCGCCGCGCAGGCCGGCCAGCAGATGCGCGGTGAAGACGCTGTTGGCGGCGCCGGGCTGGGCATAGGAAAACTCATCGCTGCGCGAGGAGGCCAGGATGACGCGGCCCCGGCCGGCCAGCAGCGCCTCGTAGTAGCGCTCGGGCAAGCCGGCCTGGAGCGCCGGGGCCAGCGCGTCCTTGGGCTGGCCGATACCGCCGGCGTGGCAGCAGTCGAAGATCACCACCACCTTGCGCGCTGGGATGGCGTGCAGCGCGGCGGTGAACTGCGCGCCTGAGAGGGCGGTGGCGGCCAGAGCCTGCGGCGAGCTGCCGTCCGCGTCCACCGGCAGCAGGTACTCGCCGGCCAGCGGCCCCTGCTCGAGGCGCGCGCCATGACAGGAGAGGTAGATCAGCGCCGTGGAGTCGGCGTCGCAGCGCTGTGCCAGGTCTGCCAGCGCCTGGCGCAGCGCCGCCGCCGTGGCCGCGCCGTCCAACAGCAAGGCGACGTTGTCGCGGGCATAGCCGCCCCGCTGCGGATCTGTCAACACATCATACACATCGCGCGCGTCGTTCAGCACCGTCGCCGGCAGCGGGGTGATGTGCCGATAGGCAGCGATGCCGACAAGGAGGGCGTGGGCGGTTGGCAGGGAGTTGTCGTGCATCATGGCGTTCAATCGGGGCATCGGCTCAGCGCACGCAGCAGCCCATAGATCACGCCGCGTTTGCCCTGCCATTGTTCGCAGTTGGCCGCCATGACCGCGCCGGCCGGACCATAGCGGTTATGCTGGAGCAACACCAGGGCCTGATAGCGCTGTGCGCCGGCCAGGGGCGTAGCCTCGGGAGGTGTGGTTGGCACCAGCGCCATGACGATGACGGAATCCTTGTAGAAACTTGATGCCGTTCGCGCGTCCTGCATATAGCTGATGTGGCTGATCTTTATGGGCCAACGCATGTGAGCGGGGCTTTCCAGCCAGACACGCAGGTCGACATCGGCGATGCGCGGGCCGCCCAGCACCTGTTCGACCGGCGCGCCGTTGCGCACGTTGGGTTCGAGGTGGATCGGCACGCTGCCGGTGATCAGCAGGCTGGCGATGGGCGGCGCCTGGTCCCCGATGAAGACCAAGGTGTAGGTGGGCGAGAGGTCAGAATTGCGCACGGCCAGCAGCACCGGAGCCGGCTGGCGCCGGAGTGCAGCCTGGAGCCGCTCCGGCTGAGTGATGGCTTTGAAGGCGTTATAGGGTTGCAACGGCGCGATCAGACGCTTTCCCACGAAGCCCCCACGCGATGTAACCAGGTTCCATTTCTGCTCGTCATCAGCGGTGGTTGGCGTGAATTGATAGGTGACTTCTATGGCCAGCCGGGGACTGGTCCAGGCGTCGGATGATGCTTCGGCCGCGGGCATGGCGGGGCCTCCGTCGATGTAGAGGCTTATGGTTCCTTCCGGCAGACAGAGAACCTGGCCGGCATACAGTGACCCCTGCTCCGGGATGGTTGTTGGGTTTGCGGCCCGCAGGTCGGCCGGGCTCACGTCAAGTATCTGGGCGATCTGAGCCAGCGTATCGCCGTCGCGCACGGTATAGGTCGGATAGCATGGGGAGGACTGGGCGTGGCTGCCGGCCTGGAGGGCCAGCCCCAG
Organism: Anaerolinea sp.; assembly: GCA_014879765.1. Taxonomy (GTDB): domain Bacteria; phylum Chloroflexota; class Anaerolineae; order JAAEKA01; family JAAEKA01; genus JAAEKA01. The sequence goes on from JACSRL010000433.1 coordinate 3,618, forward strand.
CAATACACTCAGTCCGACCGCCCAAAGCACGGGAGCCAATATTCTTCGCAATAGCATGGTGTCACCTCACAGGTTGCAGAGAGTTCTGCTGCGCTAGACCTCGGTGTCGACGCGCACGACCACGGCGCCGCTGGCTGTCGGTTGCTGGATCCAAATACCTCCCACCGCAGTTCCCGCGGCCACCGCTTGTCCCAGGGACAGCACGACGGTGGCCACGCCAGGGGGCGAATTGGCGACGCGCGCCCATTGTCCAGACGCAACAGATCGGAACAGGCCGGTGGTTGTGCCGGCGTAGAGTGTCTGGTTGCCGTCATGGGCCAGACGCAACACCTTGCCGATGCCGGCATTGTCTGTGGGCAGCGCCGGCGCGACTGTGGCGTTGAGCAGATTGTTGGTGACGCTGAGCTGCACTGGCCGCACGCCCTGGCTCATGGTCGCAAGATACAGTCGGTTCCCCAGCCCGGCCATGCTGGTGATCCAGCCCAGATTCACCGCTTGATTCTGGCTATTCTGAAAGTCCAGCAGTCCCCAGTTCGGCGCCGCGGCGGTAAACCCGGTGTACCGGATGCCGTCTGGCGCCGAAACCAGGCAGAAATCGCGACCACCGACCGTGGTAGACACGATTCGTGATGCGATCAGCTTGAGTTCAATGCCGGCCGCCACCCAAGGGACCCAGCTTGACCCGGGGGCGTCGAAGCGCCACAGACTGCGGTTGGTGCCGGCCACCAACTGACCGCGGACCATGGCCAGGCAGCGTGGCGCCTCGGCTGTCCAGGTGTTTGTGCCAACCTTGCCAGCCCTGTGCGCGCCGGATGCTGCGTCCCAGCGGACGATTCCTGTCTCGGTGGCGATGTAGACGATGTTTCCATCCACCAACAGATCGGTGACGCCGGCCAGAGCGTTGCCGCTGTCGTCGGTGATCTGTGACCAGTTGGCCCAGGACAACGTGGGGTCTGCGCTCATGCGCAGCCCACTGTCGGCGCCGGCCAGCCACTGGACGCCGCCGCCCGAACTCACCTGGCCGATGGCCTGCACGCCACGTTCCGCCAGTATCCCGCGCCCCATGAATTTCTCTTGCAGCGCCTTGATGATCACTTTCTGTCTGGCGCTCGACAGGCCCGCGATCTGCGGCAGCGCGCTTCGAGCCGCAGCGATCAATCCTTCGGCCGCGACTTCGAAGGAAGCGCTCCAGCCCAGGACGCACCGATAAGATTGCATGGCCAGATAATCGGCCAGGGCGAGCCCATCGCCCACATCAGCTTGCCCGGACAGGTAATCGCGGATGTCCCAGAGCGCCCGCGTCCACACCATCCCCACATCGTAGATGGCCAGCCCCGTGGCCTTTGCCTCAGGGTAATGGTTGGGCGCAGCCAACGCCCCAATGCCATCCCGCGCCGTCACGAGCACACTCTGTGGCGCCGCGGCCGGCACAGCGACGCTCCATCGGCGATGCCAGTCGCCATCCCGATAGCTTGCCAGCGCCCATTGGCCGGTGCCAGGATCCACGCGCGCAGCCAATGAGCGCGCCAGATAGTTGGCATAGCCCTCCAGCAATGCCCGACCGAAGGGCACCGAATCGAGGCGGTTGTCGAAGGGAACGCGGTTGAGCAGCCACATCAGGGCGTGCGCCATCTCATGATAGACCAACTCCGGGTCCCGACTGGGATTGTAAACTTTGGTCCCTCCCTCCGCGATCAGGCCATTGCCAGTGTCGGTTTGGAAGGTGATGACGCCGGCGTAGGTGGCGCTGGAGGGCACAAAGCCTGTGGTCAGTTCGGTCCCTTGCTGGCCAGCCTGGATTTCCAGCGGCGGCCCCTGTCGGCCGGCGTCTCTGTACCATTTCCAGAGATCCAGCTCATTGACGCGGCATCGATCCAGAAAAAAGCGGTAGAACTTGTGCGCATGAAACGCAATGTTCATGCCCTCTCGGTGCCGATCAAGGGGCAGCCCGGTGTCCGCTGTCAAACCTGGCATGGTGAACTCGCCCCCACCGGAATCGGGGTGGAACTTCAGCCGCGCCAGCGGCGTGAGGTCGGCAGTGATCTGTGCGATCTCGGCATTGGTCATGTCCACGCGCTGGTTACCCAGCGCCGCCTGAGATGAGGCGTAATAGCGCATGTCGAAATGCATGCTCAGCGCCTCAGGCCGGCCCACGATGCGATGCAGGTCGTGTTCCGGCCCGCTCTCCGCGTTGACAAAGACGCGCCAACCCTCGTCCCTGGCCGGCGTCAACAGTTCTACCAGGTAAACCAGGTAATATCGGCCGGCAAAGGGCAGAACCAACAGCTTGCTGCCCTCGTACTCAGCGATGTGAGCGTCCCACGTGGGCGTGCCCAACTCGTCACGTTCGGCCCATGTTTCGACGATGGTTGCCAGCGCGGTCTGATCCTCCCCAGGGATATGGTTGTCAGCGAACCAATTCCGCACCTGCCCCAAGGCATGCGTGGCCGCCAGCCGGGCATCATCGTATGCCTTGATCTGTAGGAACGGCATCGGCGACACCTCTGTGATCGGCTGCTCGAGCCATGGCTGAAGATCCGGCTGGGCCATGGATAGAAGGTCGTGGTGATTTTGCCGTGGCGGCGCCAACAAGTCGCCAATCAGGGCTGTGTCGAGGCTGGCGTCCGGGAACTGGGGCTTGTTCCACCACGCTGGTGCGGCCCAAACCTCCCCTTCCTGTCGATTCCAGGCGCGGTTGAGCAGCTCTGGCAATCCCTGGGCACGAAGCGTCGGATCTATGCCTGTGAATTCAACTATCAGCTCATCTTTGGCCTCCAAGGCGGCATGACGGGCGGAGGCAAAGTTTTCCAACCTGGCAAAGAGATCTTCTCCTGCCGGACTGGCCAGGGTCTCACCCAGCGCCCGCAGCGCGTCAGGACCTGACCGATAGGCAGCCAGGGCGTGTTCAGCCGCCTGGATGGCCTGGTCAGGTGGAATGGACTGTGTGAACTGAACGTCGGGGATAGGAAAGAAGGAGCTGGTGACATAGGCCGGACGCTGAGCGCCGGCGTCGTCGTTGGCCGCTATGTGCAGCGCGACCTGAGCGCCATAGACTGGATAGCCGCGGAATTGCTGCTGGTAGTTCACGTGGATGATGTCGCCCGGCTGGCCCGGGGCCGAAATGCCCTGGGTCTGGACAAGTCGCAACTGATTCTCTCCCCATTGATCGAGTCCTGTGATCACCGGGCCATAGCTGTTCAGCCAATTTTGGGCCTGTTGTTGTACGGCGTTTTCGGTCAGCGAAGAGAGCGTGATACCAGCGGTCACAAATGTAGGCAAACCGGTGAAGGGTGAGGATACACCATCGAATGGATTGCCGGCCGGTAAGCCGAGACCTGTGCGCTGGTAATCAGCGAGGCGGTCTTGAGCGGCGTTGATCTGCCTCTGAATCGCCGGAATCGCCTCCGGCTGGCCGCGGTAGTCGTGGACGAAATCGATGGAGCTCACCATTTCCGGCCGGACCGGTGTGACGATGGCAATGGGAGGCCGGTCGGCGTCGAAACGGCTGCGCGAAAACAGGGCCTGGAACCATGCGATCCGGTCGGCAATTACCGGCGGCAGCGCAGGGTCTGGCTCAGGTTTCCAGGCAATAGGCGGCAACGAGCCTTCCTCCACCGATATCTCATAGGCAAGCTGTGCATTGGGTTGTCCAAACATGATTCGCCTCCGAGGGCTTCACTCCCCGTTGTTGGGAGCGACAGCAGGCCAGATAGCTCTCAGCCAGGGAACAGTATCTCTGCGATAGACGCGGCCTTCCGCCAGCAGCAACGGGGTTGGCGCGGCTGTGTCGGTCGCCAGATCGGTCCAACAGACCAGCGGTGTTTTCGTCAGGATGCATGGCAGCATCCAGGGCGTTTCCTCGAATTCGCGCCGATCGATCCGGCCGCTGACCACAGATCCTCTGTCAGTGGCCAGATACCAGGTGTCCGGTGTGCGGTCATCGGTCAGCAAAGCCTCTGGTATCGCTTCGGCGGTCCACAGGTCTTGCAGCCGGCCGCTGTCCTGAGCAATGCGCCAGAGGGTTTCCTCTGATGTGCCAGCAGGCGCCCGATAGTCATACGTCACGCTCAGCACCTCGTCGCTGCGGCCAGGAACTGCTGCCAGCAGACGAACCATGGTGCGACCGTCGCCCACCGCCACCGGCTGCCAGCAATGCCCGCGGTCATGGCTCACGTACAGGCCATCGGTCGCGCCAGGTGGTTCGGGCAGGGTGAAGGAACCCGCCCACAGGGCATCAGCCGTGGCCAGCAATGCCCCGACCTTGAAGTCCGCCGGCAGCGCCACGCTTCCCGCGGCGTCGCACGTCTGGCCGCCATCCAGCCGGTCCCACTGTTCTCCGCCATCCTGCGATCGATACAGGCCGCCGCTCTTGGGTGCCACGATGACGACATCGGCGTCCAGGGGATCTGCTGCCACCTTGCCCAGTCGGTCCGGCAGAGAGTCTGGCCCAACCCGCTGCCAGCTCTGGCCGCCGTCATCGCTGCGCAGCAGGCCCGCCTCCCAGGTCGCGCCGTAGACACGCGCGGCTTTGGCCGGTGACCACGCAAAGTCAGCAAAGGCCGCGGTGTCGCATTGGCGGTCCAGCCGTTCCACCTTGAGCGCCGGTACGATCACAGGCGTCCATGTCGCGCCCTGGTCGGCGCTGCGCCAAAGCCCCGGGTTGTCACTGGGCACACAGCCGGTAAAATCGGTCTTGCTGCTGACGAGCAAGACATCGCCGGCGTCGAACAGTCGCCAGGCCTGTGGTATTTCAGGGCTCAACGCCCGCCAACCTGGCCGGTCGTGAAAGGGCGGCCATCGGAACACCATCAGCAACAGCAAGGTGGCCAAGACGCCCAACACCGTTGCCCGCCGCACCTCTCGTCGATACCTGCGCAACCAGCGCCGCCAGCGCGTCCAGAGCGGCGCACCCGGATCTTGCCGCCAGGGCGCAGGCACGGGCATCACATCTTCCAGATCGCGCAGCAGCCGCCCGATCCCCTGCTCCCAGCGCCGCTCATCGGTCAGATCCACCCGCTGCAGCGCGGCCAGCGACGCCGGCAGCTCGCACGCCTTGAGCTGGACGGGGATCAGCAGCCGGCGCACGGCCGCCGGGTCCAGGCTGCGCGCCAGCAGCTCCTCGAAGGCGTTCTGCTCGCTGGCTACCCAGTCGGGCGTCAGAATCGCCACCGTGCGCCGGCTGCCGCTGATCGCGCGCGCCACGCTTTGATGACGCGGCGCGCCCGACGGAAAATCGCGGTAATCCACGCACACCTGCAACCCGGCAGCTTCCAAACGCGGCAAGAGCCAGGCATCCACCCACTCGCGATCGGCCGGGCTGTGGCTGATGAAGACATCGAATTGATATGCCGACTGGCTGACCATGCTGGACCCTCTGCTTCGATGTGAACTGCGACCAGGGCAGCGACGGCTGGCGGGGTATTCAGGCCCCGGCGTCAGCAGCAATCGCTGCCGCGCGGGCCGGATGCGCCAACTCGCACCCTCCAGTATCAGGTTGAACGGCAGCGCCGGTCAGATTCTGGCGCAACTGCGGATAGTGAGGGGATTTCCCGCTTCAGCGGCGGGCCACGAACAGCCCGGAGTTCTTGCTGATGTGAATCACACCCTCGCGGGCAAGCTGATCCCGGACGTGCCCAGCCAGCCGCTCGGTGGCAGCCTCATCTCCCTGCACCCCCCACAGCGCGCTGCTGGCGGCGTAGGCGATCAACGGCTCGGCCTCGGTGATCCGCAGCGCGTCGGGATAGTCGCGGCGCTCGATGGCGGCGAACCAGGGCCGCAACTGCTCCAGGCCGCTCTCCAGGCCGAAATGAAGCTCGGAGCGGTTGGCGTCCCGGGCCGCGTCGCCCACCTGGAGCACGATCTGCCAGAGCTCGGCCATGTGGTCGCGACCGTTGGTGGCGGCATAGAGCCAGCCGCCCGGTTTCAGCACACGCCGGATCTCGGCCAGGGCCCGCGGCCGGTCAGGCACGTGGTAGAGCATGTGGTTGGCCACCACCGCATCGAAGGCCGCGTCGGGATAGGGGATCGCCTGCGCGTCGATCACCTCGAAGCGGAAGCGCGTCTCCCCTTCCTGCGCCAGATTCCGGCGCGCCTGGTCGATCATGCCGGGCGACAGGTCGCCCAGGGTGATTTCCCAGCCGGACGGGATGCGCTGCCGGTTGTGTACCCACAGCCAGCCAGGGCCGCAGCCCAGCTCCAGGATGCGGCTCTGCGCCGGCAGGCTGGCGATCTGGTCGAAGACCCACGGGTGCCAACCGCGTTGGTTGACGCTGAACCGCTCGTGCAATGAGTTGCGCGCGCTCAGGTTGGCCGCGCTGCGGTATTGGTCCGTCAGCAGATGATCCTGGTCTGTGATCGAGGGCATGGTCAGCTCTTCTCCGGGGTCATAATTGCTCAGCCGGTGGCTCAGAAACCGGGTTTTTCTCGGGCGGGCATGGTTTTCCTCTGCGCAACGGCCTCTCATGGCGCCATGACCTTGGTCTGTGAGACAAAACCTGGTTTCTAATGCTACAGATAGCGGCTCAGCTCGGCCTTGGGCAGGGCCACCCGCTGGAACTGGTGCAGCCGCGTGCAGCGCGCCGGCTCATCCCAGGGGATGGTGGCGTCCAGCCCCATCTTGGCGCTGCGCGATTTCTGGCCCGGCGTGTGGCTGGCTGAGGGGTCCAGCGACGACGAGGGCTGGTTCTCCCACACCAGCAGGTCGCGGTCGGCCTGGAAGCGGGTGGCGATGGCCCACTCCACATCGCGCGGGTCATAAAGATCGATATCAGTATCAACTACCACCACATGCTTGAGGGAGGGATGGCCGCGGAAGGCGGCCTCGGCCGCGCGCCGGCCGTCATCGGCGTGGCCTTTGTCGATCTGCACCACCGCATGCAGCCAGGAGGCGCCGCCCGGCGTGATGCTGACGTTGCGGCAGGTCGCGACCTGGTTGACCGCGGCGAAGATGCTGGGCTCCTTGGGCATGCCCATCAGCAGCTTGTGCTCCAGCATCCCCGGCAGCAGGGCGTGGTAGATGGCATCCTGGCGGTGGGTGATGCGGTCGATCTCGATCACCGGCTGCTGGCGCACCCCGTCCCAGGTCTCGGTCAGGTCCACGAAGGGCCCCTCGGCCGCGGCGCGCTGGGTGATGCGCCCCTCCAGGACAAACTCGGCCTCGGCGGGGACGTACAGATCGTTGCCCAAACAGCGGACCACCGGCGTGGGCGCCAGCGCGTGGGCGATGGCCAGCTCATCCACCCCCGGCGCAGGGGCCATGCTGGCGGCCAGCAGCACGTGCAGCGGCAGGCCGATGCAGAGCGCCACCGGCAGGTCGCCGGCCGTCTTCTTCAGCGCGCTGTCAGTGCCGCGGCGCTCCACGATGCGCGCGGTCATGCGCCGGTCGTCCAGCCGCAGACAGCGGTGAAAGCTGACGTTGGGGCCGCTGTCCGGGTCGTTGACGATGGCGATGGCCGCGGTGGCGTAGGGGCCCGCGTCCCCTGCGTAGTGGGTCAGGAAGGGCAGGCGGCGCAGATCCACCGGATCCATCTCCACCTGCTGGCAGGGCGCGTCGCCCCGCTGGACCACCGGCGGCGGCTGCGGGTTGTCGAAGGCCTCGGCCAGGCGCAGCATCACCTGATCCAGCGGGCAGCCCAGCGTCAGGGCGAAGTAGCGCCGGTCGGAGCATTGCCCTGCCAGCACGCGGAATTCGCTGCCGACCACCGACTCGAACAGCACCGGCCGGCCATCCAGCGCCGCGATCACCGGCGCCATCTCCAGATGCGGATCGACCGGCTTGC
>JACSRL010000213.1 GCA_014879765.1 Anaerolinea sp.
ATTCTCCAAACAACTACCCCAGTCTACTGCTGGGTTGGTTTTATGATTCCAAAACACAACAGTCGAGTACAATTGTTCTACGATCTGGAAATGTCTGTGTCGTGCGTGACGAGTAACGAGTAACCCGTAACCCGGAGGCCGCGTGCGCAATTCTGGTTACGAGTTGCGCCTTACGAGTACCGTATCACGCATGTAACGACTAACCTGTAATCCAGAGACCGCGTGCGCGATTCCGGTCACGAGTCACGCATTACGCATCATTCCGGAGCCCCCATGTCCAAGATAAAAATCCGCTACGTCTGCCAGAACTGCGGCAGCGCCCAGGCCAAGTGGATGGGCAAGTGCCCTGACTGCGGCGAGTGGAACACGCTGGTTGAGAAGCAGATCGTCGAGCCGCCGGCCGGCCGCGCGGCCGGCCGCACCTTCGCGCCGATGGAGGGGGGCGGCGCGCCGCAGCCGTTGACGCAGATCTCGGTCGATGGCCTGGACCGCGTGCCGGTGGAGGGGAGCGAGCTGAGCCGGGTGCTGGGCGGCGGCATCGTGCCCGGCTCGGTGGTGCTGGTCAGCGGCGATCCGGGCATCGGCAAATCCACCCTGCTGCTGCAACTGGCGGCCAGCATGGCGCGCAGGGCCGGCCGCGTGCTCTACGTCAGCGCGGAGGAGAGCGCGCGCCAGCTCAAGCTGCGGGCCAGCCGGCTGGGCATCCACGAGGACAATCTCTACGTCCACGCCGAGACGCACCTGGAATCGATTCTGCAACACGTGGGCGACATCGGGCCGCGGCTGATGGTGGTCGATTCGATCCAGGCCATCCACACCGACACGGTGGCCTCCACGGCCGGCAGCGTGACCCAGGTGCGCGAGTGCGCGGCGCAGCTCTTGCGCATGGCCAAGAGCCAGGGGGTGCCCGTCTTCCTGGTGGGCCACGTCACCAAGGAGGGCAACATCGCCGGCCCGCGGGTGCTGGAGCACATGGTGGACACGGTGCTCTATCTGGAAGGGGAGCGTTTTCAGACCTACCGCCTGCTGCGCAGCGTCAAGAACCGTTTCGGCTCCACCGACGAGGTGGGGGTGTTCGAGATGGTGGAGGCCGGGCTGCGGGAGGTGACCAACCCGTCGGAGGCCTTTTTGGCTGAGCGTCTGCCCAACGCGGCCGGCTCAGCCATCGCGGTGACCATGGAGGGGACGCGGCCGCTGTTGGTGGAGGTGCAGGTGCTGGCCTCGACCACCAGCTTCCCCCAGCCGCGGCGCACGGCCAACGGCGTGGACTTCAACCGGCTGCTGCTGCTGACGGCTGTGCTGGCCAAGCGGGCCGGCTTTCGGCTGAGCGACCAGGATGTGTTCGTCAATGTGGTGGGCGGCCTGCGCATCAATGAGCCGGCCGCGGACCTGGCTGTGGCGGTGGCCATCGCCAGCAGCCTGAAGAACCTGCCCGTGCCGGCCGATCTGGCTGTGGTGGGCGAGGTGGGGCTGAGCGGCGAGCTGCGCAGCGTCAGCCAGCTTCCGCGGCGGCTGAACGAGGCCGCCAAGCTGGGCTTCACCCGCTGCATCGCGCCGCGCAGCCGCACACCGCTCAGCGCGCCCGAGGGCATCGAGGTCATCGGCGTGCGCACCCTGCACCAGGCGCTGGAGGTGGCGCTGAGCCAGGGATAAGCTGTGAGCGATTGGGTAAACATCTTCGTCGGCCAGCCGTGGGATGTGGTCGTGTTCCCCGAGTCGCTGGCGGATGTGGAGACGCTATGAAATGCAGCCGTGGACTCCATCGCCTTCTTCGACAGGTGGCGGTAGCACCTGTACCAGGTATGTGATGATCGCAAGAACGACGCTTGCATTGGTTGCAGAGCAACGTATAATGTTCAGGAAGCACGTGCTTTGAGTACGAATACCAACCACAGCAGCCAATGACCAGAGAAGCCGTATGGAACTCGTTTTCCGTTGGAGTGAGATCAAGGCTCGGACAAATCTCGCAAAGCACAAGGTTAGCTTTGAGGAAGCCAAAACGGTCTTCAATGACCCGTTCGTGATCACGTTCTCCGACGAGAGCCATTCTGATGACGAAGAGCGCTACGTCAGTATCGGTAACTCGATATACAATCGATTACTGCTCGTTGTGCATACTGAACAGGAGAGATCAGACGGGAAGTCATTGATCAGAGTGATCAGTGGTCGTAAGGCAACCGCCGTGGAGCGAAAGGATTATGAGTCAAGAACCGATTGAGCAGGACGACATGATGCCAGAGTATGATTTCTCAGGCAAAAAGGGAATTCGTGGCAAATATTACCAGGACTATCGCCAAGGTCATATGGTAGAGGTAGAGCAGGTCGACGGCGCGATCAGTCGGCAGTACTTTTCGTTGCAGGAAGGCGCCATTCTGCTTGAACCAGATGTCAGGGAGTACTTTCCTGACTCGCAAGCGGTGAACTCAGCGCTACGATCGCTGATCGCGCTGATTCCATCTAAGCCCGCTGTGACAAGGTCGATCCGTCCGACATGAACCTACTCTTCGCTTCCTGATCGTGATCGAAAAGCCAATTTATCGGCGCGTTCAGCAGCCATGTGCCTGATTGGGCTGATCGGCATGATGAGTACATTGGCCAGACCGTGCTATAGGGTCATGACACGTTGAAGCCAGCTAGCGATGGTTATAAAGCCAGAGTCAGACAGCATATGGTCTCTGAGGAATCTTAATAGCTCAGGAGACAGACATGAAGGACTTCTTTCCAGAATATCTCACATCTTATGCAAACCTTCGTGATCATTTCGAGGAGAACTTCGATGGTTTGCAGCCACGCGAGCGCGGCCAGAAATTCGCTAAGGTCGTTCAGGGTGTTGTACCCCATACGAGTTTAGAAAGTCGTGGTTTTGGAGAACCTGAGTTACAGCAAGAAAGCCATGACGAGGGGGTGGACCTGATTGCCACTCATCCGTCTTCAAGAGATGTTCTTTGCATTCAATCTAAGTACACCTTGCGTGACAAGAATGATCTCGATAGTGTGATAAACAAGTTTCAGAGCTATCACGCCAAGCATTTTGCTGACACCGCTGGTCCGTTCTTTGCTTTGAGTCGGGTCTCCATAGGCGACGAACCAACAGCATACTTCCAAATCGTATCCGGTAACGATCTTCACAACGTTCTACGAGAACGATCGTGAGGGAACAATTCTCTTAGGTCGCTTGTTTCAACTCCAACAGATGGCAAGCCAGAGCATGCAACGTCTGCAAGATCGGATGCGCGAGAAGAATATCACGATTTCGGCTTATCAGCGCTTCTTCAAAGGCAACAAATCCGCATATCGAGCATTCTTCACCCTCCTAGCATCCTGTGCTCTCTCCGGTGTTGATCTGTCGCAACGGATATCAGATCCCAGCGAACGATATGCTGTAATTGAAGACTTTCTAAACAAAACTCTTGCAGTCATTCATAATGCCCCGGACAAGTTCGAACGTTTCTATCGATTCGCGTTACAGGCAACGTCGACGATTATTCCCCCGGAGAAAGATCCTGATTCAGCCAAGCAATTGTTGTGGCAAGTAATTCGAAGAGCGAATTTCAGGCTCCTACTAGAACGGATGCAATTGGAGGCACTTAATCACGAAATCTGATGCGATTGAAACATTTCAACCGTGTACGTTTTGATGGTTTTTAAGATCAGTAGCCAATTTTAGCCATGAGTGCGATAACACCAGCGCCGAGAAATAGAACGCTCTTGCTGTGTCAGGAAGACTACGCCCGCTTCCAGATGTGTCTTAGCGTTGAGGATCAACTCGTGTCGTTACCTAAATGTGTGGATCGAACGATCAAAGGGGACGCATTCACAGCCCTATCGCTATTGCCACAGGTCTCAGTAGATTTGCTCATCGCCGACCCACCCTATAACATCAGCAAAATCTACAATGGTTCCACGTTCTCCAAGCAATCTCAGTCCGAATACGAAACCTGGACCAATGCCTGGGTCGAACTCGTCGTGCCGTTGCTGAAGCCTACCGCCTCGGTCTACGTTTGCAGTGAATGGCGGTCGTCAGGGGTGATCCAGCGCGTGCTGGAGCGTCACTTCATCATCAAGAACCGCATCACCTGGGAGCGCGAGAAGGGGCGTGGGGCAACGCGTAACTGGAAGAACAACTCCGAGGACATCTGGTTCTGTGTGGTAAGCGAGAACTACTATTTCGACGTCGAAGCTGTCAAGCAGAAGCGGCGCGTCGTCGCGCCCTATCGCGATGGCAACGGTCAGCCTAAAGACTGGACTGAGGAACCGGACGGCGCATTTCGGGTGACACATCCATCCAACCTCTGGACTGACATCACCGTACCGTTTTGGTCCATGCCGGAGAACACCGATCATCCAACACAGAAACCAGAAAAGTTGATCGCCAAGTTGATTCTGGCCAGCTCTCGCCCTGGCGATGTGGTGCTCGATCCATTTCTCGGCTCGGGTACAACATCAGTTGTGGCAAAAAAACTTGGTCGCCACTACATCGGCATCGAAAAGGAAGAAACCTATTGTCTGTTGGCCGAGAAGCGTCTAGAGTTAGCTGAACAAGAGCCGTCCATTCAGGGCTTTTCCGGCGGTTACTTCTGGGAGCGCAACACACTGGCGCATCTGAAAAGAAAGGCCGTTCGATCAGACAATTCTGCCTTCAAGCAGCCGGAGTTATTCGAGTAGACACCATGAAAAGCAAGCTTTTTCACACCTCGGAATACCTTGTTATCCAGGACCAAGTGCGTGACTTGATCAACAGCAGCGCCGATTTTCTCTCCAGCGATACGGCGCAGAGCACACGAGCTGCAGGTGATGCCATCGAAGCAATCATCGCCGGATCATTTGATCAGATTTTGGGTGATCATTGTGGGGAGTATTCCTCGAGCTTCGCGCGCCGCGCCATGGCTGACCTGGCTTTTACCGATCGCGATGGCCTGTATTACATCGTCGATGTTAAGACACACCGAAGCGACACCCGTTTCAACATGCCCAACCTGACCTCTGTCGAGCGATTGGCCCGCTTTTACGAGGATGATACGAATTTCTTCACGGTATTGATGGTCAAATATATCGTCGAAGGTGTGAAGACGACTGTTTCCGATGTCACGTTCGTGCCGATTGAGTTCCTCGACTGGGACTGCCTGACCATCGGTGCTTTAGGGTGGGGTCAAATTCAGATCGTCAACTCCAACTATATCTCGATCAACCCAGGCTATTCACGTCGTCTCTGGATGCTGGAGTTCTGCGATGTAATGCTTTCATTCTATCCCAAGGAGATCGCCAAGATCGGCGAGCGGGTGGACCGTTTCGAACAGATTCGAGAGTTTTGGCTACAGAAGTCTACCGATTGATCTAATCCTCGCGCGAAACGACGGAGGTCATCGCAACTAAAGCGATGACCTCCGTCGTCATAGGGTGGGTATAAATTGGTGACTACTTGTGCGCAGCCTTCTTTTCCTCGAAGATGGCCAGGAAGCGCACGCCCAGCAGCCAGGCCATCACGGCCGCGCCGATGATGCCGAGGGTGGAGAGCCACTCCAGGATATGCGGCGAGTAGTTGACGTTCGCCGGCAGCAACTGGCCGAACATGGTGGCGTTGAAGCGGTTCATCATCACGCCAAAGAGCAGCAGCAGCGGCGCGATCACCGGCGTCCAGGGGCGGCGGCGCAGGGCCGGGATGAAGAGCAGCGCCAGGGGCAGGATCAGCCCCAGGCTCATCTCCAGCCACCACCAGGCGCTGTAGGCGCCGGCGCTCCAGATCAGCGCCAGCTCGCCGCTGATCAGCAGATCGCCCAGTTTCAGCACCAGGTAGAGCAGTGCCACCCAGCCGGCCAGCCGGGCCAGGCCGTCGATGATGGCCCGCTTCGCCGGCCGGCGCAGCACATAGGACGCGCCGCCGTAGGCCAGCGTGGCCAGGCTCAACCCGGCCATGATCGACGACACGAAGAAGAGCACCGGCAGCGCGGGCGAGTACCACAGGGCGTGCAGCCGGTGCGGCATGTTCAGGTAGAGGGTGCCCAGCGTCGATTGGTGCAGCGAGGAGAGGGTCACGCCCACCACCGCCACCACCGGCATGATCATGGTAGCTACCCGCAACAGCTTCTCGCTGAGCGGCCGGTTGATCCGCTCCAGCAGGCAGGGGGAGACCTCCAGCAGCAGCACCGTGGTGTAGAGCAGCACACACCAACTGATCTCGAACAACGGCGAGTGGAAATTCCAGAAGAAGATGAAGTGGTAGAAGCGGTCAGGCCGTCCCAGGTCCAGCACCAGCAGCAGCAGCACGGCCACATAGCCGGCCAGGCCGGCCAGGATCGCCGGCCGCACCGCGTCGTGGTATTTGTGCTGATGCAGCACGTGCGCCAGGCCCGCCATGGTGAAGCCGGCGCCGGCAAAGGCGATCAGCGTGAAGTCGAAGCCGATCCAGATGCCCCAGGGATAGGCGTCGACCAGGGCTGTGGTGCGGCCAAGCCCGGCGAAGAGCCGGATGATGCCGGCCAGGCCGCCTACCAGAACCATCAGCCCCAGCAGCGCCAGCGCCATGCGCCGGTTGAGCAGCGGCACCGCGCTGCTGGATGACTGCTCCACGTGCAGATTAGTGGCCATCTTGATCCTCCTGGGGCAGCGTCACCTGCACCTCGTTCAACTTCAGATCGCGGCGCTTCAACAGCCAGTAGAGGCCGGTGGCCAGGGTGGCCACGCTGGCGGCGATCACCGGCGTCTTGGTCATCACCGCCTCGGCCTGGTGCGAGATAGTCTGTTCGCCCAGCTCAGGCAGGCCCAGTTGGCTGAAGGGGACGCCCGCCAGATAGAGCATCGACGTGCCGCCGGCCTCATATTCGCCATAGACCTTGTCCACATAGCGGCGCTGGTTGGAGCGGATGCGGGCCCGCGCCTGGGCCAACATGTCGGAGCGGCGGCCAAAGTGCAGCGCGCCGGCCGGGCAACTGGCGACGCAGGCTGGCATCTCCCCCTCCGCCAGCCGCTGCACGCACAGATCGCACTTGTGGATCAGACCCAGCGGGTTGTTCCAATCGTAGGTGGGCACGCCGAAGGGGCAGGCATACTGGCAATAGCGGCAGCCGATGCACTTCTTGTCGTCATACGTCACCGGGCCATCGGCCGTCTTGCGCAGCGCGCCCACGGTGCAAGCCGAGACGCAGGCCGGATGCTGGCAGTGCATGCATTGCCGCTTGACGTTGATGGTCTTTTCGGCGCCAGGAGCGGGGCGCAGATCGATGAAGGAATAGGCCTCGCTGCTCAGCGCCGTAGGCTCGACGGTGGGATTGGGTCTGCTCTTGACTTCCTTGCAGGCCAGCGCGCAGGACTGGCAGCCGGTGCAACGGGTGGTGTCGATGAGCATGGCCCAGCCGTTTTCGGAGGTCGAGCCGCTGGCTGAGGCCGGGCTGGCCTGGCTGCCCAGCACACAGGTGGCGGTGACTGCGGCCGCGCCGACGCCGGCGGTCTTCAGAAAATCGCGGCGGGACAGGGTTGGTTGGGTGGTCATGATTTGCCCCTCCAAGGTCGTTGGGTCAAGAGAGCTAAAACCAGCATGAAGATGATGCCGGCCAGAACGCCGATGCCGATGCCGACGCCCAGCGCGATGGCCGAAGCCTGCGCGGTGCGCTGCGCGGAGGCCTGTCCGGCCACGATTTGCGCGGCCTCGCTGGGCTGGATGCCGGCCGCTGCGCCGACAGGCTGAGCGGCCGCGATGGCCGCGGTGGTCGCCGAACGGTGAAAGATGTTGCTGTGGCAGTCGGCGCACACTTCTGTGTTCACCGCGAACTGATGGGAAGGCGCCGAGGGGCCGTCCACCGCATGGGGCGAGCTGGCAGGCGTGGTGTGGCAGGAGACGCAGTCGAGCCCGGTGCGTATGTGCGCCTGGTGGCCGGCGTCCTGCAACTGTTCGCGGTGACAGGACTTGCAAAGCGCCTGATCCTCCAGCCGCAGGTTCTGGGTGTGCGAGCGATGACAGCCGATGCACTGAACGTCAGCCTGGGCGTGGGGGGTACTGGCCCAATCGGCGAAGGTCTCCGCGTGGCAGTCCTGGCAGACCGACGAGTCGACGCTCAGATTCATGACGCCGTCTTCGGGGTGCCCCTCGACCATCGGCCCATGGCAGGCCTCGCAGGTGACACCGGTGTGCTCAAATTCGCCGGTCACCGGGCTGAAATTCGTGGTGTGGCAGGTCAGGCAGGAGCAATCCTCCCCTTCCTTGCAGGTCATGAGCGCGTTCTCGATCGCGCTGGTGGCGGCGGCGTGGGGGGAGCTCTGCCAGTCCTGCACCTCAGCCTGATGGCAGAGGGCGCATTGGCCGGGATCTGTCCCTGTGGGCTGCAGCTCTCCGGCGCTGGCGGCCGCGGGCAGCAGGATCAGAGCAAGCAAAAGACCCACCATCGCCGCAATGGCTAAGATAGCAGGTCTGTACGTAGGAATTGAATTGAAGTGCATGTCAGCCTCCAAATAGTCGGGCGGTCAGTGTTTCTTGCTATCAGGATACCATCAGTAGGAAGCGATTTCAATCGGGTGTTGTCCCCATTTTGTGCATGATGGAACGAACCATTTTGTCGTCAATGCCGCAGTCTGTTGTGGGGCGAATCCCCCACGCTCTGGTGCAAATCACCCAAAATATGATCTAAATCATAGCGCGAACAGACGCTTGGTAGTAGGATGTTCATGTCGTTCGCGTGAGAATCCCCTCGGCTTGATTTGTCTATGGTTGACTGAGCTTCCGACTTGGTATCGCTTTCTCTGTTCGATGTCTGACGCCTGAGCAGCAACGTTCTTTTCCCACCCACCCATTTGGTCGTCCACGCACGGAAGGGCCTCGCGAACCCATTCCTGCGCAATCGGATAAGCCGCACACCAACGACGGTGTGCAACGCATGCGGAGAAGGAGACTCCTTTTATGAAGCGCTTCATCCTTTTGGCGCTGTTGGCAGTGGCGGTCGGGCTTTTGGCAGCCTGCGCCGGCAACCAGTCAGCGTCGCAACCGGTCGCTACCCAGGCGCCCTGTCCTGAGTGTCAGGTCTGTCCTGAGGCAGCCACCTGTCCCGAGCCAGTGGCTTGCCCTGAAGCTCAGACCTGTCCTGAGCCGGTGGTCGCCGTGGTTCCTTTTGAGGAGGCGTGGGCTAATTCCCCCCACAACGACGCCACCTCCCCCGCCTTCACCCATTGGGACAGCGATGACCCGGCTGTGATCCCCGCCAGTTGCGCCAAGTGCCACAGTGAGACTGGCTACATGGACTTCCTGGGCGCGGACGGCAGCGAGGCGGGTGTGATCAACGCCGAAAGCGTCCCCGTCGGCACGACCATCACCTGCGCGGCCTGTCACAACGACGCGGCCGCGGCCAAGACCAGCGTGATGTTCCCCTCAGGCATCGAGATCGCCAACCTGGGCAGCGAGGCGCGCTGCATGGAATGCCATCAGGGCCTTGAGTCCTCGGTGGGCCTTGATGCCGCCATCGAGAAGGCCGGCATGACCGAGAAGGTGGATGAGGTCAGCGCCGACCTGCGCGGCACCAACATTCACTATTTCGCCGCGGCCGCCACCCAGTACGGCGCCGAGGTCAAGGGCGGATACCAGTATACCGGCAAGGCTTACGACGTGAAGTTCGAGCATGTGCGCGGCTTCGACACCTGCGATTCCTGCCACGACACGCACACGCTGGAATTGAAGATGGAGCAGTGCCAGAGCTGTCACGCCGATGTCAAGGATCCCGAAGACTTCCAGCAGGTGCGCCTGCAGGGCTCTGAGGCCGACTATGACGGCGATGGCGATGTGGAAGAGGGCGTCTTTGAGGAGACCGCCGGCCTGCAGGAGATTCTCTATGCGGCTATGCAGACCTACGCGACCGACATTGCCGGCACCCCCATGGTTTACACCTCGACGGCCTACCCCTACTTCTTCATCGACACCAACGCCGACGGCGAACCCGGCGAAGATGAGGCCATCTACCCCAACGCCTTCAACGCCTGGACCCCGCGCCTGCTCAAGGCCGCCTACAACTACCAGGTTGCCAACAAGGATCCGGGCAAGTTCGCCCACAATGGCAAGTACATCATCCAGCTCCTCTACGATTCCATCGACGATCTGAGCACCGTCATCTCCACCACGGTGCCGGTGGCCGATATGGCCCGCAACGATCCGGGCCACTTCGCCGGATCCAATGAGGCTTTCCGCCACTGGGACGAGGATGGCATGGTGCCTGGCACCTGCTCCAAGTGCCACCAGGCCGATGGCCTGCCGCAGTACCTGGCCGAAGGGGTCAACACCTCCCAGCCGCCGTCCAATGGCTTCCTCTGCAGCACCTGCCACACCAACTACGAGGACTACGCCCGCATCGAGGTTGCTCAGGTGAAGTTCCCCAGCGGCGCCACCGTGACCATGGAGAACCCGGACAGCAACCTGTGCATCAGTTGCCACCAGGGCCTGGCCTCGACTGTGACCATCAACAACGCGGTGCAGGGCCTGGATGAGGATGCGGTGCCAGAGCGGGCGCTGCGCTTCAGCAACATCCACTACTTTGCGGCCGGCGCGACCCTGTTCGGCAACGAAGTTCAGGGCGCCTATCAGTTCCCTGGCCTCAACTATCTGGGCAAGTACAACCACGTGCCTGGCTTTGCCGACTGCACCAGTTGCCACGCCACCCACGAGCTGGCGGTGCAGACTGACAAGTGCTTCACCTGCCACGCGGGCGTGGAGACCGTCCAGGACATTCGCGGCCCGATGTCGGTGGCTGACTACGACGGCGACGGCGACACCACCGAAGGGATCGACGGTGAGATCGCGACCTTCGCCGACAAGCTGTATGCCGCGATGCAGGACTACGCCACCACTGTGATCGGCAAGGGCATTGTCTACGACGGCCATGCCTATCCCTACTTCTTCGAGGACGCCGACGGCGACGGCCAGCGCAGCGAGGGCGAAACTGGCTTCACGGCCTGGACGCCGCGCCTGCTGAAGGCGGCCTACAACTACCAGTATGTCCAGAAGGATCCTGGCGCCTTTGCCCACAACGGCAAGTATGTGATCCAGTTCCTCTATGACACGCTGAGCAACCTGGGGCAGCGGGTGACGGTGGACATGGCCGGCATGGTGCGGCCAGAAGCGCCGGCGGCCCAGTAACGCAACAGCCTGAGCCGGCCCGATAGCCGCTCTGACCGATGATGACAGAGACCGGGTGCATCCTGCATCCGGTCTCTTCATTTTACAGGCCACGCTGTGGGCGTGACAGGACCACGGCCACAGGGACCTGTGACCTGCGGTGTGATTGCCAACCCACGTCGCCTGACGTATAATGCGGGCAACCAATCCCATGCGGCAATCGGCCGCTGTTCCGAAAAAGACCTGCCATGCGTTTCTTCAACACCGCCGGACCCA
>JACSRL010000601.1 GCA_014879765.1 Anaerolinea sp.
CCGCCCAACCCCGCGGAGTTCGCATCCTCAGATGCGAACGACCGACAGCGCCGCCCAACCCCGCGGAGTTCGCATCCTCAGATGCGAACGACCGACAGCGCCGCACGCACGGGCAGGTGTACGCTGGCATTGTGTACTCTCATGCCAGGCGCGTACCCTCAACCCGCTACCCCACTCCGGGGTGCTTCGCAATCGGCCTGCGCTAGTCAACTTGTTCCAAGCACACCTGCTTCAACTCGTGTTCAAATTCCCACCTTCACGCCTTATGTCAAACCACACTTCTCTCCCCGGCCACCTGATGGTCATCGGCGCGCACGCCGGCGACGCCGAAAACATGGCCGGCGCGATCGTGCTCAAGCACACGCGCGCCGGCCAGCGCGCCACCATCGTCCACATGACCCTGGGCGAGGCGGGCCACCCGACGCTGTCGCCGGAGGTCTACGCCGTGCAGCGCCAGCAGGAGGTGCAGGAATCGGCGCGGCTGATGGGCGCACAGGTGGTCTGGCTGCCCTACCGGGATGGCAACCTGCCCGTGGACGAGGCGGTCAAGCTGGCCGTCTGCGACCTGATCCGGCAGCACCGGCCCACCACCATTCTGACGCACTGGCAGGGCAGCATCCACAAAGACCACAGCGCGACCCACGACATCGTGCGCGACGCGATCTTCTACGCCGCGTTGCCCTCCCTGTCGCGCGCCTGGCCGGCCCATCCCGTGCGCCAGCTCTACTTCCCGGAGAACTGGGAGGACATGGACGGCTGGCGGGCGGACATCTTTCTCGACGTGAGCGCGGTCTGGGAGGACTATCTGGCCGTCTTGCGCAGCCATGCGCTGATGCGCGGCGGCGTGTCATCCTTCCGCTACCTGGATTACTACGATGCGCTGGGCACGGTGCGCGGCTGCCGCGGCGGCTTTGCCAAGGCAGTCGCCGTCATGCTGCCGCCCGGCGGCTGGGTGCGACGATTGGACTATCTGCCGGGGCTGGAGCCGGTCGCGGCGTGACGGCTGTGGACACGCCCGGTCTTCGCCCCGGGAAAGGAGGTTACGTGCGCGCAGAGTGAGAACCTGGCTGCTCGGCAACGAGCCGCTGTCGACCGATTTCTGTCCATCCATTTTCATGATCGCCACAGGAGGAGATCAAACGATGAAGCGTCTATCGATTCTGCTGAGCCTTGTGCTCATCGCCAGCTTTCTCGTGAGCGCCTGCGCCGCGCCGGCCGCGCCGGCCCCGGCACAGCCGCCGGCCGCCGAAGCGCCGGCCGCCACCGAGGCGCCGGCTGCCGAGGCCCCCGCCGCCACTGAGGCGCCCGCGGCCGAAGCGCCGGCCGCGCCGACCTCCATCATCTTCTACCAGCGCGGCTACGTCGAGGGGGGCACCGACGCCGGCTCCCTCAACACCGACGCCGCCATCAAGAAGTTCGAGGCCGACAACCCCGACATCGACGTGCAGATCGTCGGCATTCCCTGGACCGCGGAAGGGGACACCAAGCTGGAGGCCGCGCTGGCCGCCGGCACCGACATCAACATCTTCCGCGTCACCAGCCCCAACCTGCCGCGCTACGCCAAGCAGGGCATCCTCTCCGAGATTACCCCCTACCTGAGCGACGAGGCCAAGAGCGACTTCTACGAAAGCGCCTTCCAGGTCGCGACGGTGGACGGCAAGGTGTGGGCCTGGCCGCTGTGGGTCACCGCGATCTCGCTCTTCGTCAACACCGACATCCTGGCCGAGCGCGGCGTGGAGCCGCCCACCATGGAGGATCCATGGACCTGGGACGAGTTCGTCGAGGCCGCCCAGCAACTGACCTTCACCCGCGATGACGGCACGCAGGTCTACGGCTTCAGCTCCTCCTCCAAGTGGGGGGCGGTGGAGTACTACCCGCTGATGTACATCGACGGCGG
>JACSRL010000832.1 GCA_014879765.1 Anaerolinea sp.
TTTCATGGCACCATGACCTTGGTCTGCAAGACAAAAACCCGGTTTCTAATGCCGAGCCTGAGCAGTTACCTTTGACAGTTACTAACTGCTCAGCCGGCGGGTCGAACACGTTGATTGAGTAGGCCGCCGTATCGAAATCAACGTGTTCGCACCTGCCGGCTGAGCAGTGTCAATAGCTGAACCAAACCCCACGAGGTAAGCATTCATGGCTCTAGCAGAGACTGCCATGTTGATCATGCAGGCCAGCGGCAACGAGGCCGGGCAACACTGGCCGCTGCAGCGCGGCCGCACGGTGATCGGCCGTGACATCGACTGTGACATCGTGCTGCCCGACCGGCTGGTCTCCCGCCACCATGCCCACGTGGTATGGGAGACGCTGGATGGCCGGGAGGGCTACGTCGTCGAGGACCTGCACAGCAAGAACGGCACCTTCGTCAACGGCCAGGAGATGACCGCACGGCGCATGCTGGAGGATGGCGACGAGATCCAGATCGCGCTGCGCTTCAAGCTGGCCTTTGTGGACGCAGGCGAGACCGCACCGCTGACCTTTGAGCTGCCGACCGACGTCCAGCGGCTGCGGCTGGATGAGGACACGCGCCAGGTGATCGTCAAAGACCAGATCGTCGATCCGCCGCTGTCGCCGGCCCAGTTCCGTCTGCTGGCGCTGCTGATGGCGTCGCAGGGCAACGTCGTCGGCCGCGAGGAGGTGGTGCGCCAGGTCTGGCCCGAGGCGCTGGAGGAGGGGGTCAGCGAGCAGGCCATCGACGCCCTGGTGCGCCGGCTGCGCGAGCGGCTGAACGAGATCGACCCCTCGCATCAGTACATCGTCACCGTGCGCGGCCACGGCTTCCGCTTCGAGAATGCACCCGCCTGGCCCGCCCGATGAGCCTTTCCCTCTACCTCCACATCCCCTTTTGCCAGCGCAAGTGCCCTTACTGCGACTTCAACACCTACGCCGGGCTAAACCGCCTGTTCGAGCCGTTCACGGCCGCGCTGGTGCAGGAGATCGCAGAGGCTGGCGCAGCCCGCGGCCGGCCTCCGGTCAGGACGCTCTTTCTGGGGGGCGGCACCCCCACGGTGCTGCCGGCCGAGCTGTTGACGCAGATCGTCGACGCCTGCCGCGCGGCGTTCGACCTGCTGCCCGACGCTGAGATCACCAGCGAGGCCAACCCTGGCACGGTGGACGTCAGCCGCTTCGCCGCGCTGCGTGCGCTGGGGATCAACCGGCTGAGCATGGGGGTGCAGAGCTTCGACCCGGCTGAGCTGGCCTTTCTGGGCCGCATCCACTCGGCCGGCGAAGCGGTGACCGCATTCGAGGCAGCGCGCGCGGCCGGCTTCACCAACATCAACCTGGATTTCATCTACGGGCTGCCCGAGCAATCCCCGGCCACCTGGCAGCGCACGCTGGAGCGGGCCATCGCCCTGGCGCCGGAACATCTCTCTCTCTACTCGCTGACCATCGAGGAGGGCACCCCCTTCGGCGAGTGGGCCGCGGCCGGCCGTCTGGCGCAGCCCAGCCCCGATCTGGCCGCCGACCTGTACGAGATCGCCGATGAGCTGCTGAGCGATGCGGGTTTTGTCCAGTACGAGATCAGCAACTGGGCCAAACCGGGCCAAATGGCCGATCTGCCCACCGCCAACCCACAGTTCGCCTGCCGTCACAACCTGACCTACTGGCGCAACCAGACCTATCTCGGCTTCGGGCCAGGCGCGCATTCGTCCGAGGCAAGCCGGCGCTGGGCCACAATCCGCCCCGTGCCAGAATACATCGCGCAGATCAATCCGCCAGCCGCTGTCGCCAGCCCCCAACCAGGCCTTTCAGGTGCTGTGGCCGGTCTCCGACCGAGCCACGCCGCTCCGCCCCCCTGGACAGATTTCGTCGAAGAGATCGA
>JACSRL010000308.1 GCA_014879765.1 Anaerolinea sp.
TGAACGATGAATCCGGAATCCGGAGTCCGGATTCATCGTTCATCGTTCACACTTCATGCTTCCTCGTCACCAGCTCGGCTGCACGCCCGAATAGCCCTGCACAATGACCGGACCGGGGCGACGGATCATGTCCCCGACCGCGCCGCCGGGCGCGACCATGGGGTAGACGTTGACCTCTTCCTTGACCTGGAACTCGACCAGGAAAGGGCCGTTGTGGGCATTGGCGCGCTGGATGGCGGGATAGACCTCGTCGTTGGACGTGACCCGCAGCGCGGGGATGCCATAGGCGTCAGCCAGCTTGACGTAGTCGGGGCTGAGCATGGGGGTGCCTGCGTAGCGCTTCTCATAGAAGAGCTGCTGCCACTGGCGCACCATGCCCAGAAAGCCGTTGTTGATGATGCCGATCTTGACCGCCACATTCTCCTGCACGATGGTGCCCAGCTCCTGCAAGGTCTGCTGAAAGCCGCCGTCGCCGACGATGGCCCAGACCAGCTCGTTGGGCTTGCCCAGCTTGGCGCCGACCGCCGCGGGCAGGCCGAAACCCATGGTGCCCAGCCCGCCGCTGGTGATCAAATGGCCCGGCCGCAGATGGGTGAAATATTGCGCCTCCCACATCTGGTGCTGGCCCACGTCGGTCACCACGGTACACTCCCCCTTGGTGGCGTGCCACAGTTGACGCATGACGAAGGGAGGGATCAGCTCATCCACCTCCTGGTCGGCGATGTCCACCTGGTGGGTGGTGGCCTGCCAGCCGCGAATGGTTTCCAGCCACTGGCCGTGGGTGGCCGGCTGGATGCCGGGCAAGAGCGCGCCCAGCGTCTGCTTGCAGTCGCCCAACACCGTCACCGTGGGCCGCACGTTCTTGCCCACCTCGGAGGGATCCAGTTCGAAGTGGATCACCTTGGCCTTGGGTGCGAAGCGGTCCAGCCGGCCGGTGACGCGGTCGTCGAAGCGCATGCCGATGGCGATCAGCACGTCGCATTCCTGCACGGCATGGTTGGTGGCTGCCTCGCCGTGCATGCCGCCCATGCCCAGCGCCAGCGGGTGTTGTTCGGGGATATTGCCCAGCCCCAGCAGGGTGGTCACCACGGGGATCTGCGCCCGCTCGGCCAGCTCGATCAGCTCAGCCTCAGCGCGGCCCATCTGCACGCCGTGGCCGGCCAGGATCAGCGGCCGGCTGGCTTGGTTGATCAGCTCGGACGCCCTGTGTACCGCGCTGGGCTCCTGGCGCAGCGCCTTGTGCAGGCCAGGGCGGGCGAGGGTCTCAGGATAGGTCCAGTCGATGACGGCATTCTGCACATCTTTGCAGATGTCCACCACCACCGGGCCCGGCCGGCCGCTGCGGGCGATGTAGAAGGCCTCGGCCATGGCCTCCGGCAGCTCGTCGATGTGGGTGATCAGATAGTTGTACTTGGTGACCGGCAGGGTAACGCCGGTGACATCGGTCTCCTGAAAGGCGTCGCCGCCCAACAGATTGCTGGCCACCTGGCCGGTGATCGCCACCACCGGGATCGAGTCCATCATGGCGTTGGCCAGGCCGGTCACCAGGTTGGTCGCGCCAGGGCCGCTGGTGGTCATGCACACGCCGACCTTGCCGGTAGCCCGCGCCCACCCTTCGGCCATGTGTACCGCGGCCTGTTCATGGCGCACCAACACGTGACGCACGGGGTAGTCCGGCATCGCGTCATAGGTGGGCAAGATCGCGCCGCCGGGATAGCCAAAGACCACGTCCACGCCCTCGCGCAGGATGGTCTCCCAAACAATCTGAGCACCTGTCCGTTCCATAAGATTGCACCTCGCGTCCGCAGTTGGAATTTTGGAACGTAACTGCTCAGGCTTGGCATTAGAAACCGGGTTTTTGTCTTGCAGACCAAGGTCATGGCGCCATGA
>JACSRL010000759.1 GCA_014879765.1 Anaerolinea sp.
CGGGGAGACCCCGCCCCTACGACGGGGGGCGACGCCGCTGGGGTTGCACATCGAAGGGCCGTTCCTCAACCCGGAGAAGAAGGGCGCGCACAACCCCAACTACCTGCGTCTGGCCAGCCTGGACGCAGTGCAGGATTGGTCGCCTGAGAATGGCGTGCGCCTGGTGACGCTGGCGCCGGAGCTGCCCGGCGCGCTGCCGGTGATCGAGGCGCTGAGCAGCCGCGGCGTGCTGGTCAGTTCCGGGCATTCGGCCGCGACCTACGACCAGGCCCTGGCCGGCTTCGACGCGGGCATCCGCTACGGCACGCATCTGTTCAACGCCATGCCCACCCTGCTGGCACGCGATCCGGGCCTGGTAGGCGCGCTGCTGACCGACGACCGGCCCTTCGTCGGGCTGATCGCCGATGGCATCCACACCCACCCGGCCATGATCAAGCTGGTCTGGCAGGCGCTGGGGCCGCGGCGGCTCAACCTGGTGACCGACGCCATGTCCGCGCTGGGCATGCCGCCGGGCAAGCATCTGCTGGGCGACTACGAGGTCTTTGTGGACGACACCTCCTGCCGCCTGGCCACCGGCAGCCTGGCCGGCAGCATCCTCTCCATGGATCAGGCGCTGCGCAACCTGGTTGCCATCACCGGCTGCGCGCTGGAGGAGGCCTTGCAGCCCATGACCACCACCGCGGCCCGCGCCCTGGGCCTGGAGCAGGCGCGCGGCCAGATCGCCCCCGGCTTCGTCGCCGACCTGGTTCTGCTCTCCCCCGACCTGCACGTGCGCGGCACGGTGGTGGCTGGCGAGCTGGTCTACACGGCTGAGTGAGCGGCAGAAAGAGCAAAAGATGATCGACCTGACAAGCACCAACCTGTACCGGGAGATCCACCAGCAGCCGGCCGTGCTGGCGCGGCTGCTGGTGGAGGAGCGTGAGACGGCCGCCGCGCTGGCCGCTGAAATCCAGCGGCGCGGCGTGGATCACGTGGTGATCGCGGCGCGCGGCACCAGCGACAACGCGGCTCGCTATGCCCAATACCTGCTGGGCGCGCACAACGGCCTGTCGGTGGGACTGGCCACGCCCAGCCTCTTCAGCATCTACCAGCAGCCGCCGCGCTTCGGCAACGCGCTGGTCATGGGCATCAGCCAGAGCGGCAAGAGCCCTGACATCGTCTCGGTGCTGGCTGAGGCGCAGCGCCAGGGCGCGCTGACCGCGGCCATCACCAACTTCCCGCAGTCTGACCTGGGCCGGGCGTCCGATTTCGTGCTCAAGCTGCACGCAGGCGAGGAGAAGTCGGTGGCGGCCACCAAGACCTACACCACCTCGCTGGCCGCGATTGCCCTGCTCAGCGCCGTGCTCAGCGGCGACGACGCGCGGCTGGCCGCGCTGGACCAGATTCCCGGCGTGGCGGCCCAGGCGCTGGCCCTGCCCGGCATCGACCGCGTGGCCGAGCGTTACCGCTACATGAGCGCCTGCATCGCCATCGGCCGCGGCTTCAACTACTGCACCGCCTTCGAGCTGGCCCTCAAGCTGAAAGAGCTGACCTATACCGTGGTGGAGCCGTACAGCAGCGCCGATTTCCTGCACGGCCCGCTGGCGCTGCTCAGCGATGGCTTCCCCATGGTAGTGGTCGCGCCCTCGGGCAGGATGCTGCCGGAGATCCGGAGCTTCATGGCCACGGCCAAGGAGCGCGCGGCCGAGCTGGTTGTGATCAGCGACGACGCCGAGGCGCTGGGCATGGCGCGCGTGCCGCTGGCCCTGCCGGCCGGCGTGCCGGAGTGGCTGTCGCCGCTGGTGGCCATCCTGCCCGGCCAGCTCTTCGCCATGCACCTGGCCCATACCCGCGACTACGATCCCGACCGCCCGCGCGCGCTGCGCAAGGTGACAGAGACGATGTGATGG
>JACSRL010000086.1 GCA_014879765.1 Anaerolinea sp.
GAAACCGGGTTTTTCTCGTGCGGGCATGGTTTTCGTCTGCGCAACGGCCTTTCATGGCGCCATGATCTTAGTCTGCGAGACAAAAACCCGGTTTCTAATGCCACAAGCGAAAAGTCCCTGAATAGGCGTTCCCTGTGACGACTCCAAGCTCCCCCTCGCCCCAACCCACCTGGCGTCTGCCGCTGCCCGCCTTTATCGTCCTGATGTTTGGCCTGTTGGCGCTGGTTATCGCCATGGCCCTGCTGCCCGCCGCGGCGCGGGTGGCCGTGCCCGCGGCGCTGGCCGGGGCCATCGGGCTGTTCATCGCCTGGCGCTGGCCGCTGGCGGTGCTGGCTCTGATGCTGGCCTTTGCCGCGGTCTACGATGGCCTGGTGCGCTATCTTTCCTATGTGGTGGAGCTGCAGCCCGCGCTGCTGCGCGCGCTGTCGCTGTGGAAAGAGGGCGGTATGCTGCTGCTCTTCGCCGTGATCTTGGCGCAGCACTGGAGCGGCCGGCGGCGCATCCGCTTTCGCTGGTACAGCTTCGACCTGTGGCTGGCGGCGCTGTTGCTGCTGAGCGTGCTCTACATCGCGGTCGCGGCCCGGCCCGGCATCGGCCTCTACGGCCTGCGCAACTACCTGGCGCCGCTGGCGCTCTTCTTCCTGGCCCGCTGGATGACCTACAGCCGCCGCGAGCTGGCGGCAGCGCTGGCGCTGCTGCTGGCAGTGGGGGCCGGTGTGGCGCTGTTCGGCATCTACCAGGCGCGCGCGCTGGATTTTCCCGCCATGATCAAGCTGGGCTATGTGGACGAGACCGGGACCGTGCCCTATGCCTTTCGCACCGCGCTGCGCGATGGCTTTCCCATCCCGCGCGCCGTCTCCACCACCACCGGCCCCAACCAGTTCGCGGTCTATCTGAACTATCTGATCCTGCTCTGCCTCTTTGGCATGCTCTATCTGCGCAAGACCGGCGTGCGGGTGGCCTTGGCCGGCCTGGCCGCGCTCTATCTGGCGACGCTGCTGCTGACGCTGAGCCGCGGCGGGCTGCTGATGCTGCTGGTGGCGCTGCTGGCCTGGGCCGTGTTGCTGGTGGAGCGTCACGGCGTGCGGCGCACCTGGCGCGAGCTGACCCAGAACCGCCTGCTGTTGGCCGGGCTGGTGGGCCTGGTGGTGCTGACCACCGTGGGCATCGTCCAGTCGGGCTTCGCCACCCGCGTCGTGCGCGGCCTGACCGGACGCGACCCGGCGGCCGATGCGCATCAGAGCTCCATGGCCTACTCGCTGATCTTCATGGCCGAGAACCCGCTGGGCATCGGCCTGGGCATGGTGGGGGAGCGCGCCTTGCAGTTCGCCACGGAGGCGCACGTCGAGCACACCGAGAGCACCTTTTTCCAGGTCGGCATGGAGCTGGGGCTTTTTGGCATGGCGCTGCTGCTGCTGGCGCTGTTGGCCTTGCTGGCGACCCTGGCGCGCATGCGCCGGGGGATGGACGCGCGCGGCGATCTCCCCGGCCGCGTGCTGGTGGAGCTGGCCCTGGTGTTGTGGGTCGGCGCCATGGCCGACTTTGTCTTCACCCCCCTTTTGCAGAACCTGCTGGCGGCCGGCTATCTGTGGTGGGCGGCCGGCGTGGCCTTTCATGAAGCAGGCAGAGAAATGGCGTGGCCTGGCGCGGTCGGCCCCTGACGGGGTGCTGTGCAAAGACCGGCCAGAGCGCCCAGCCAGTGTAGGCAGGTAAACGAGGTGACAGGGCTGTGGTTGATGTTTCGGTGATCGTGGTCAGTTGGAACACGCGTGAGCTGCTGCGCGAGTGCTTGCAGTCCATCGTCGACGAGCCGGGCGTGCGTGTCGTGGCCGACGCGCCTGACGCTGTGGCAGCGACAGACGTGCTGACGGCGGAGATCATCGTGGTGGACAACGCCTCGGCCGACGGCAGCGCGGCCATGGTGCAGGCCGAGTTTCCGCAGGTGCGCCTGATGGCCAACCAGCACAACGCCGGCTTTGCCGCCGCCAACAACCAGGCCATCGCCCAGGCGCGCGGCCAGGTGCTCTTTCTGCTCAACCCCGACGCCTACCTGCTGCCCGGCGCGTTGACCGGCCTGACGCGTTTCCTGGCCGCCCATCCCGAGGCGGCCGTGGCTGGCCCCAACGTGCTGAAGCCGGACGGCGACTGGCAGGCCGCGTCCTTTCGCTTTGCCACGCTGTGGGATCTGCTGTGCGAGGCCCTCTTCCTCAGCGTGCTGTGGCCGCGCAGCCCGCTCTTTGCCCGCAAGGAGCTGGGCGGCTTCCATCGGGACGCGGTGCGCGAGGTGGATTGGGTGGAAGGGTGCGCGCTGGCTGTGCGCCGCGTCGTCTGGGATTCCGTCGGCCCCTTCGACGAGGGCTATTGGATGTACGTCGAGGAGCTGGACTGGTGCCGCCGGGCCAAGGGCATGGGCTATCGCATCTTTTTCACCCCTGAGGCGCAGGTGGTACACTATGGTCAGCGTTCGGTGGCGCGGGCGCGGGCCAGCGTGCTGCCGTTGGGCTTCCGCTCGCACTTTCGCTACTACCGCAAGTTCGACGGCCGGGCCAAGGAACTGGCCGTGCGGCTGATCGCCCTGGTGCAGATGGGGCTGCGCGCCGCCATCAGCGCCGGCCTGATCCTCGTCACGCGCGGCGCCGCCCGCGCCCGCTGGCAAGAAAACTGGCGCGCCTACACCGCGGTCATGCGCGAGGCGCTGGCCATCCGGCGCTGACAGCGGGTGCGAAGTCCGTGGATTTCGATACGGCGGCCTACTCAATCCACGGACTTGCACCCGCCGGCTGGCCAGACGTTGGTTGAGTAGCCGTCTGCGGCGTATCGAAACCAACGTCTGGCCAGCCGGCTGCATAGTAATCGTGGACCGTTATTTCCGTGAAGTCGGCCTAACGCGCTCGGTCGGCCCCTACCAGGGTGCTGCGCAAAGACCGGCCCGAGCGGTGTTGCTGTCGGGTTGACGGGCTCGGTCGGCCCCTGCCGGGGTGCTGCGCAAAGACCGGCCCGAGCGGTGTTGCTGTCGGGTTGGCGGGCTCGGTCGGAGACCGGCCCGAGCAAGTTTGAACGTGGCGGGCTCGGTCAGAGACCGGCCCGAGCGGTGTTGCTGTCGGGTTGACGGGCTCGGTCGGAGACCGGCCCGAGCTGTGTTGCTGTCGGGTTGGCGGGCTCGGTCAGAGACCGGCCCGAGCTGTGTTGCTATCATTCATCATTCATCATTCATCACTCATCATTCATCATTCCTCACTCCTCATTCCCCATGCACATCGCCATCGACGCCCACATGGTGGGCGAGCGGGAAACCGGCAACGAAACCTACATGGTCAACCTGGCGCGCGGGCTGCTGCGGCTGACAGGACGCGATCCCAAGGGCTTTTCCTGGGACGCGCTGGGGCCGCCCAACGCCACCCAGGAGCTGCCCGCCATGCAGCGCGCCCAGCAGAGGCGCTTCGGCGACATGCCGCGCTTCCAGTTTCTGACGACCCATCCAGAGCGCCTGCACGCCGCGCTGCCGGAGCTGTCCACCAGCGTCAACGCCCAGGCGGCGCGGCTGCGGCCGGCCAACGCGCTGCTGCGCATCCCCTTGGGCCTGCCCTGGGCCGCGTGGCGTGGCGCCTATGACCTGCTGCACGTCACCTACAACGCGCCGCCGCTCAGCCCCTGCCCGACGGTGGTCACCATCCACGACATCTCCTTCGAGCACTTCCCCCAGTTTTTCTCTCCGCGCGACCGGCTGATCCTCAAGACGTTGGTGCCCCTCAGCGCGCGCCGCGCCGCGCACATCCTCACCGTCAGCCAGCACGCCAAGGGGGAGATCGTCGCCCGCTATGGCCTCTCCCCCGATAAGATCACCGTCACCTACGAGGCCGCCGGCGAGCAGTTCCAGCCGGTGGAGGACCAGACGCGGCTGCAAGCGGTGCGCGCCCGCTATGGCATCCCCGACGGCCCCTTTGTGCTGGCCCTGGGCAACTTGCAGCCGCGCAAGAACATCGCCCGCCTGGTGGCCGCTTTTGCGCAGGTGGTGAACAGTGATCAGTCAACAGTGACCAGTGAACAGTGGCCTGCATCCGAACAACTTCCGATCACGCCTCACGGGTCACGTTTCACGTCCCCCCCCTCCCTGGTCATCGCCGGCAAGGCGCAGTGGCGGGAGAGCGACGTGGTCGAGGCCGTGCGCCAGGCAGGGCTGGAGGACCGGGTGGTCTTCCCCGGCTACGTGGCCGACGCCGATCTGCCGGCCCTCTACAGCGCAGCCACGGTCTTTGTCTATCCATCGCTCTACGAGGGCTTTGGCCTGCCGCCGCTGGAGGCCATGGCCTGCGGCGCGCCGGTGATCAGCACCCACGCGGCCTCCCTGCCCGAGGTGGTGGGAGACGCGGCGTTGTTGATCGATCCCCACGACACCGCGGCGCTGGCGCAGGCGCTGGCCGACGTGCTGTCCCAGCCCGGCTTGCAGGCCGACCTGCGCCGGCGCGGCTTCCGGCGGGTGGCCCGGTTTTCGTGGGAGCGCTGCGCGGCCGAGACGCTGGCCGTCTACAGCGATGTTCTGGCGCGGCGGAGGGGGCGGTGAGCCAGGCCGTGGCCAGCGACGCGGGGTCGGCCGGGCGGCGCATGGGGCCGCGCCTGCTGGCCGCGCTGCCATGGCTGCTGGTTCTGCTGCTGACGGCGCTCAACCTGCTCCACGCCAGCCACGCCATGGTCAACGACGACGCCTACATCACCTATCGCACGGCGCGCAACCTGGCCCACGGCCTGGGGCCTGTTTTCAACCCCGGCGAGCGGGTGCTGTCGGTTACCACCCCCGGCTACATGCTGCTGCTGGCGGCCAGCTCCCTGTTCAGCCAGGATTTCGTGGCGCTGGCGCTGCTCTGGAACGGCCTGGGGCTGCTGGCCGTGGGCGCGCTGCTGATCGACGCCAGCCGCGCCGGTCTGGCGCAGCGCTCCCCTGCCCTGGCCAATCTGGCGGCCCTGGTCGCCGTGGCGCTGACCCTGGCCAACCCGCTGCTCGGCGCGGCCATCGGCATGGAGACGCCGCTCTACCTGGCCGCGCTGCTGGCCACCTTCGCCGCCTATCGCCGCGCCTTGCAACAGCCCGACAGCGCCGGCCAACGCTGGCTGCTGGCGACCGCGGCCGCGGCCGCGGCGGCCTTTCTGCTGCGCCCTGATGGCGTTCTGGTGGGCCTGGTGGTGGGGCTGCACTGGCTGATCGTTCGCCGCCGCGTTCCCTGGGCCGCGCTGGCGGTGGGGCTGCTGCTGGCGTTGCCCTGGGTGCTCTTCGCCTGGGGCTATTTCGGCTCCCCGCTGCCCAACACCCTGGCCGCGAAGATCAGCCAGGGCCTGCCCGACCGCGCGGGGCAGTGGGGCCAGCAGTTGCTGGACGCGGCGCGCGCCTGGCTGACGGCCAACCCGCTGGCCGCGGCGTTGGCCCTGCTGGGCGGCGCGGCGGCGCTACGGCCGGCCACCGCACAGCCGGCCGCCCCGTTGTCGGCGCGCCGTCTGCTGCTGCTCTGGGCCGTGTTGTACATGGCCATCCACGCCCTTTTGCGCGTGCGGGGCTA
The DNA here is from genome assembly GCA_014879765.1 of Anaerolinea sp. Taxonomy (GTDB): domain Bacteria; phylum Chloroflexota; class Anaerolineae; order JAAEKA01; family JAAEKA01; genus JAAEKA01. Next base: position 5,550 of record JACSRL010000086.1, read on the forward strand.
TTTCTGGTACTATGTGCCGTTGCTGCCGGTGGCAGCGCTCTTGGCCGGCGACGGCGCCGCGGCCCTGGCCGGCTGGCTGGCCAACGTGCGGCAAGCTACCCGGCCCTGGCAGGGTGCCAAGTCTCTGTTGACCGGCGTGCTGCTGCTGGCGCTGTTGCTCCCGCCGCTGACGGCCGCGGCCAGCCTGGTCAGCCAGGAGCCGCCCGGCCAACGGGAGCTGGCCTATGGGCGCACCGGCCTGCTGCTGCGGGCGCTGTGCCAACAGCCGGGCCACGAGCCGGTGGGCATGAGCGAGATCGGCATCCTGGGCTACATCAGCCACTGCCAGGTGCTGGATTTCTCCGGCCTGTTGCAGCCCATGATCGCTCAGTTGCGCCTGACGCCGTTGGACAAGATGGCCTGGAGCATCAAAAGCCAGGCGCCGCCGCTGGTGGTGCTGGCCGGCAGCAGCGGCTTCCCCCATGAGCTGGAGGCGCAGCCCTGGTTTCGCCAACGCTACGAGCCGCTGGACATCCAGGATGAGCGCGGCTTTCTCAGCGTCATCTACCGTCGGGCCATGGGCCCGGCCACGCAGCGCGATCTGGCGGCTGTCTGGCCGCAGCCTGCTGCGACCGAGCCGCTGACCACCGCCCTGGTCTTTCCGCTGGGGGTGACGCCGGCCATCACCCTGCACACCTTTTTGTCGGCCGGCAGCAGCCTGACGGTGGACGCCAACGGCGCGCGGCTGGCCACGCTGAGCGCGGCCGGCCCGGAGGCCGTCTGGCAGGATGTGCGTCTGCCCGACGCGCCGGCCGTAGACGGCGTCGTTGCCCTGGCGCTGAGCGGCCAGTCCGCCGGCCAGCCGGCCGCGGTGGCCTGGGTCGAGAGCAACGCCATTCCCTCGCTGCACTATTTCGGCCCCTTTGTCGAGGCGGCCGCTCAGCCGCGGCCGCGGCTGGAGCTGCTCCAGGGGGACCGGACGCAGGCGACGCTGGCAGCGCCCGGCACGGGCCCGGCGGTGTTGGACATCGCCTTTCGCGATCTGCCCGGCGTGCAACTGGAGGTCTACGTGGATGGCCAGCGGCTGGGCGTGGCCGGCCGCGGCTCAGGCCCCTGGCAGGTGGCGCGCTTCGAGCTGCCGGCCGCCGTGTGGGCCAACAAACGCACCATAGAACTCGAGCTGCGCAACCCGGCCCCGCAGTTGGCGCGCGTCTACTACGCGGCGCTGGTGGATCCCGCCCGCCCGCCGTATGTGCCGTGAAGATCAGGGCAGTAGAAACCGGGTTTTTCTCTCGCAGACCAAGAGCATAGCGCCATGACAGGTCGTTGCGCAGACAAAAGTCATGCCCGCACGGAAAAGACCCGGTTTCTGAACTTCTAAGGACACAGTGAAGAATGAAAATCGCCATGCTCGGCACGCGCGGCGTGCCGGCCAGCTATAGCGGCTTCGAAACCTGCGTGGAGGAGCTGGGCAGCCGGCTCGCGCAGCGCGGCCATGAAGTCACCGTCTACTGCCGCAGCCACCACATCACCTACGACCAGCCCACCTACAAGGGGATGCGGCTGGTCAAGCTGCCCACCATCGCCAACAAGTACCTGGACACCATCGTCCACAGCTTCATCTCCAGCCTGCATGCGCTGGGGCAGGGGTACGATATTGCGCTCTACTTCATCGCCGGCAACAGTCTGGTGACGTGGATCCCGCGGCTGGCCGGCCAGTACACCCTGCTCAACGTCGATGGACTGGACTGGAAACGGGCCAAGTGGCCGGCGCTGGCCAAGCGCTATATCCAGTTGGCCGAGCAGATGAGCGCAGTGCTGCCCAACGCAGTCATCACCGACAGCCGGGTGGTGCAGCGCTATTACCGTGAGGCCTACGGCGTCGAGAGCAGCTATATCGCCTATGGCTCCGATCTACCTCGCCGGCCAGCCGGGCCGACCCTGGCGCGCTTCGGCCTGCGCCCGCGCGGGTATGTGCTCTTCGTCGGCCGGCTGGTGCCGGAGAACTGCGCCCATCACCTGGTGGAGGCCTGGCGGCGGCTGGACACCGACCTGAAATGCGTCATCGTGGGGGATGCGCCCTACGCCGAGGCCTACAAGGCTGAGCTGCGCCGGCTGGCCGGCGACGACCCGCGCATCATCTTCACCGGCTACATCTTCGGCGAGGGCTATTGGGAGCTGAACAGCCACGCCTACGCCTTTGTGGAGACCAGCGGCGTGGGCGGCACCCATCCCGCGCTGGTGGAGGCCATGGCCTTTGGCAACTGCGTGGTGGTCTACAACACGCCGGAGAACCTGGAGACGGTGGACGCGGCCGGCCTGTGGTACGACGGCGCGGCCGGCGCGGCCTCGCTGACGCCGGCGCTGCGCACCCTGCTGGACGCGCCGCCGCTGGTGGAGACCTATCGCCAGGCGGCAGCCCAGCGGGCGGCAGCGGTCTATAGCTGGGAGGCGGTGACCGACGCCTACGAGGCGCTCTTTGCCCGGACGCTGGCGTGACGGCCGCGCCGATCAGCTCAAGGCGCGTCCGGCAATCAGGCCGCGGGCAGCAGGTCCTCCAGCAGCTTGATGGGGGCCACGGCGCAGCCGACGATGCCCGGCCCGGTGTGAACGCCCAGCACCGGGGAGATGCGCATGGTCTCCAGCCGGGCCACGTTGAGCTTGCCGATCAGCAGATTGGTCAGCGCATCGGCCTGGGCCGCGAACTGGCCGTGCAGCACCGTCACCCACAGGGCGGTGTTGCCATACTGGCCGTGCAGATGCTCGACGATGGCGGCCAGCGCCTGGGGGATGTGGCGGCTTTTGCCCACGGTGCTGTACTTGCCATCGCTGTGCTCGACGCGGATGATGGGCTTGATCTTGAGCAGCGCGCCGGCCAGCGCCTGCACCCGGCCGATGCGGCCGCCGCGCGCCAGATAATCCAGCGTCTCCAGAGTGAAGATGACCTCCGTCTGGCTGCGCAGATCGGCCAGCCGCTGCTGGATGGCCGCCATAGACCAACCGGCCTGCGCGGCCGCGGCCGCGGCCAGCACCTGAAAACGCTGGCCGCCGGAGAGGGTCAGCGTGTCCCAGACGGTCACCTGCTCCTCCAGATGGGCCTGGGCCGCGCCCAACTGGGCCGATTGGCCGGCGCCGCTCAGACCGGAGGAGATATGTACCGAGAGAATCTGGGCATCGTCGGCGATCAGTTGCTGATAGATCTGCGCCATCTCGCCGCTGGAGGGCTGGGCCGTGGTGGGGATGGCCGGCCACATGGCCCGCAGGCGGTCATAGAAGGCGTCGGCGCTGATGTCGGCCGAGTTGACCTCCCCTTCAGGGAACTGGATGTACAGGGGCGCTTCTACCACGCCAAACGCGTGCAATTCGGCGGCCGGCATGTCGGCCGCGCTGTCGGTAACGATTTTCACTGGATGGAGCCTTTCAAGGAGTGAGTTGCCAACGACGCCCGCGCCGGGGTGGCGATGCAAAGGCATGGCAGGGGGCATGGGCGATGGCCTGGTCTGGAATTATAGTAACTGCTCGGCCGGTCGTTCAGAAACCGGGTTTTTCTCGTGCGGGCATGATTTTCGTCTGCGAGACAAAAACCCGGTTTCTAATGCCATACCTGAACAGTTTGGAATTATACCCATTTCGCGCCGCGATGGCGAAGTACAGGCCGATGACGCCGGACTTGCCAGCTTCCGGCAGATGCGGTACACTTTTTCACCGTTCATCTGCCGAAGCCGGCCATTACCACCCGATGTCTACCTTGACAATGGCCGCTCGGGCCGGTCTCTCCGATGCCTCGTTCGGGCCGGTCTCTCCGATGCCTCGCTCGGGCCGGTCTCCGACCGAGCCCCGTGTTTTCATCCACGTCGCTCGGGCCGGTCTTTGCGCAGCACCCCGGTAGGGGCCGACCGAGCCCCGCTGTTTTCATCTACGGTTATGCGCCTGGCGCGTGGCTGTCTGTTCCCTGGGAGTGTTGCCATGACCCGCAAATCGCTGTTGTTGCTGTTGAGCATCGTCGCCTCGCTGGCCATTGCCGTGGTCGCCTATTTCTGGGCCACCGGCATGATGGATTCGCTGTACGCCTACCGGTCGCCGCTGGCCAAGCAGCCGCCTGCCCCAGGCGCGCCGCTGGCCGATGGGCTGACGCGGCGGGTGGTCTTTGTACTCATCGACGGCCTGCGCGCCGACACCGCGGCCGATCCGCAGGTGATGCCCTTCCTCAACGAGCTGCGCGCTCAGGGGGCCAGCGCCACGGTACACAGCGAAACCCCCTCCTACTCCGCGCCCGGCTATACGGTGCTCTTCACCGGCGCCTGGCCGGAGTTCAGCGACGGCCCCCCCATGAACCTGGCCTATGAAGAATACACGCCGTGGACGCAGGATCATCTCTTTGCCGCGGCCAAGCGCGCCGGGCTAACCACGGCCATCGCCGGCTTCGACTGGTTCGAGAAGATGGTTCCGCAGGACACCGTCGATGGGGCCTATTACACCGCGGGCGAGGACGATGCGGCCGACCGCGCCATCGTCGCGGCCGCGCTGCCCTGGCTGCGCGACGATGCGCATGGCCTGACCCTGGTTCACCTGTTGCAGGTCGACTATGCCGGGCATCACCAGGGCGGGCCGCAGGATCCGCGCTGGAACGAGGCCGCGCGGCGGGCCGATGAGCTGCTGCGCGAGCTGGTGGCCACGCTGGATCTGACGCAGGACACGGTGCTGGTGACCAGCGACCATGGCCACATCGAGCGCGGCGGCCACGGCGGCCAGGAGCCGGTGGTGCTGGCCGAGCCGCTGGTCATGGCCGGCGCCGGCGTCAAACCGGGGGCGTACAGCGACGGGCAGCAGGTGGACATCGCGCCGACGCTGGCCGCGCTGCTGGGCACGGCCATCCCGGCCGCCGCACAGGGGCAGGTTCTGACCGACATGCTGGACCTGCCGGCCGGCGCGTTGGCCGGTGTGCAAAGCGCAGCGCAGATGCAGCGGCAGGGGCTGGCCGCGGCCTACAGCGCGGCCAGCGGCCAGGAGATTGTCGTCAAGGCCGGCGACGACCCGGCAGCGGCCATCGTCGCGGCGCGCGCCGCGCGCGCCACGAGCCAGCGGCTGCCGCGCCTGCTGCTGGCCGCGGCGCTGGTCGGCCTCCTGGCTTTTGTGGCGTGGCGCAGGCGCAGCCGCACCCTGGCCTGGATGACCGCGGCAGCGCTGGTGTATGCGCTGATCTTCAATCTGAAATACGCGCTGCTGGACGGTCGCACCTATTCGCTGAGCTCCGTCGCCAGCGCCGACGACCTGATCGCGGCCGTTGCCATCAACGCGGCGCTGGCCCTGGTGCTGGCCTGGCTGGCGCTGCTGGCCGGCCTGCGCCTCTATCGTCAGCCGGCGGCCGTCGCGGCGCAGGGTACACTCACCTGGTCGTTGCTGACCATGGCGCTGGTGGGGCTGCCCGCGCTGCTGAGCTTCGTGGTCAACGGCGTGCAGGTCAGTTGGACGCTGCCGGAGCCGGCCACCTATTTCCTGGGCTTTCTGGCTGCGCTGCAACTGCTGATCATCGCCGTGGTGGGGTTGCTGCTGGCAGGGATAGCCGCCCTGATCGGCGCGGCGGGGTCCCGGTCGCGCAGCGCGCTTGTCGGTGGTTGAGCGCTGTGCTAGAATCGCGCCAGCGAAGCCAGGCCAGTTCCTGTAAGTTCAAGGGCAACCATCGCAGGGAGAGATCCATGACCGCCGTCGCCCCCTACCACAACTTCGACCTGCTCCTCACCCGCGCCGGCGAACGCTACAAGGCCATCACTGCCGGATCAC
>JACSRL010000523.1 GCA_014879765.1 Anaerolinea sp.
CGTGACCGTTGATTTCGATACGGCGGCCTACTCAATCAACGGTCACGCACCCGCCGGCTGAGCAGTTACCGACTGACAATGAACTGGCAAGACTTCGGCTGGCGCCGCACCGGCCGAGTCCTGCGAGCGAAGCCCCTTGCCGTCAGGAACCTGGCATAACTTCAACCGGCCGGCTTTGCCGTCCGAAGTCTCGCCGGTTCATCATCCTCCGAAGACGGTGGCCACGGCCTGGCTGAGCCATTGCGTCCAGGGGGCGGGCCAGAGTCCGACGAGCACCGTGCCCAGCGCGGCAATGAAGACGGCTACCGAGATGGAGCGGGTGGAGAGGGCCAGGGCGGCCTCGGCGGGCTGAGCTGTGGCCGGCGCGGCCGCAGCGGCCGCGCCCTTCTTGCCCTTGCCCTCGGCGCGCTTCAGAGCAGCTTTGCTCTTGCCGCCTGCCTCGGCCGCGGCCGGCGCTTCGTCCGCTTTGCGGAAGTACATCTGCACGGTGACGGAGAGGTAGTAGAAGGCTGACAGCACGCTGTTGAGCACGCCGACCACCACCAGCCAGCCCCAGCCCCCGGCCATGGCCGCGCTGAAGACGAAGAACTTGGCGAAGAAGCCGACGAAGGGGGGAATGCCGGCCAGGGAGAACATGAAAATCGCCATGGCCGCGGCCAGCGCCGGGCGGCGGTCGGCCAGGCCGGCGAAGTTGCCGTTGAGCACATCGTTCTCGCCCAGCCGCTCCAGCGCGGTCACCACGGCGAACGCGCCCAGGTTCATGAAGGCATAGCTGAGCAGGTAGAAGAGCACCGCGCTGACCCCCTGGCTGGTGCCCGGCACCAGGCCGACCAGCGCGTAGCCGGCATGGGCGATGCTGGAGTAGGCCAGCATGCGCTTGAGGCTGCTCTGGCGCAGCGCGGCCAGATTGCCCAGAGTCATGGTCAGCGTGGCCAGGATGGCCAGGGCCCAGCTCCACTGCGGCTGCGCGGCCGGCAGGGCCATGATGAAGACGCGCATGAAGGCGCCGAAGGCCGCGGCCTTGGTGGCCACCGACATGAAGCCGGTCACCGGCGTGGGCGCGCCCTGGTAGGCGTCGGGCGTCCACATGTGGAAGGGGGCCATGGCGATCTTGAAGCCAAAGCCGACCAGCAGCATGGCGACGCCGGCGTAAAGATAGAGCGACTGCGTCGCCGATGCGCCCGGCCCCTGGGCCAGCGCCGCGGCAATGGCCGCCAGATTGGTGCTGGCCGTGGCGCCGTAGATCAGGGCAATGCCGTAGAGGAAAAAGCCGGAGGAAAAGGCGCCCAGCAGAAAATACTTGAGGCTGGCCTCGGCGCCGCGCGTCTCCACCCGGTTGAAGCCCACCAGGACGTACAGCGCCAGCGAGAGGATCTCCAGCGCCAGAAAGACCACCAGCAGGTCCAGCGCCGCGCCCATGAACATCATGCCGGCCGCGCTGAGCAGCAGCAAACCGTAGTACGCGCCTGCCTGCTGGCTGATCTGGGGCACCGTCGCCTGCGCCAGCAGCACGCCCAGCCCGGCCGTCAGCAGAATCACCAGCATCACGGCCAGCGAGTAGCCGTCGGCCACGGCCATCTCCTGAAAATAATGCGGCTGGCCGGAGAGACTGAGCCAGATCGCGGCCGCGGCCGCGGCCGCCAGGCCCAGCAGGCTCAGCCAGGGCAGCACCTGCCGCCCCACGCGCGGCCCGCGCGCGATGGCATCGACGATCAACACCAGCAGGGCGGTGGCGATGACAATGGTTTGCGGCAGGATTGCCAGCAGATTGATTGCAGGTATGGTCATATCAAAGCTCGTGCAAAATAATCGTTGAACTGAACCTCAGACGCCGCCGGTCGGGTAGGCGCTGCGCCGTATCGAGACCTCAGACGCCGCCGGTCG
>JACSRL010000396.1 GCA_014879765.1 Anaerolinea sp.
CCGCTCTGGCAGGCGCCCGACGAGCCAGGGCACTTCGAGTACGCCTGTCTGCTGGGGCAGGTGCGCCGGCCGCTGCAAGGACACGACCGCTCGCTGCCGCTGCAACAGGCCATCATCGCCAGCCTGGAGCGCCACGATTTCTGGCCGGCCGTGCGCCAGCCGCGGCCTGACCCGCTGCCGGCCAGCTTTGCGGCCGACCCCTTCCTGCTGCGCTCGGCCAGCCAGATCGGCGACGAGCCGCCGGCCTACTACCTGGCGCCGGCCGGCCTTTGCCGGCTGCCGCTGTCACTGGAGGCACAGGCCCGGCTGATGCGGCTGTGGGGCGCGCTGCTCTTTGGGCTGACGGCCGCGGCCACCGCCTGGGGCTGGAGCGGCGGCGCACGGCCTGGGATCGGCGCCGCCACCGCTCGTCTGCACCCGTTGGCCCTGGCGCTGCTGCCCATGCCCGCGTTCATCGCCGGCTCGATCAACAACGACAGCCTGGCGCTGCTGACCGCCACCCTGGTCTTCGCGGCCGTGCTGCGCGGCCAGCGCCTGGGCTGGAGCTGGCCGCGCATGGCGGGGCTGCTGGCCGCGGCCGCGTTGGCGCTGGCCAGCAAGAAGACCAACGCCTTCCTGCTGCCCTGGCTGGCGCTGCTGGCCGCGGCCGGCCTGTGGCGCTGGCTGGGCCGGCGCGGCTGGAGCCGGCGACGACGCGGCGCGGCGGCCGCGCTGCTGGCCGCGGCCGCCGCGCTGGTCTTGCTGCTGCCCACCCCCATGCCGGCCGGCTGGCGCGGCGTCGGTCAACGGCCCAGCGGCGGTCGGGTGCGCCTGGCCGCTGGCGAAGCCGGCTGGGCCGTGCAGGTCGCGCCGCGCGCGGCCGGGCCGGCCGCGCGCCTCTACCAAAACGTGGACGAAATCGGAGGGTTGGCCGGCCAGCCGCTCCAAGCCACCCTCTGGGTGCGCAGCGCGGGCGCTGAACCTGCGGCCGGCCGGCTGGCGCTGCGCGACGCGGCCGGCGTCAGCGAGATCCCTTTCGAGGCCGCTCCTCAATGGCAGCCGGTGCGCATCCAGCGCACCCTGGCCATCACCACCACCTATGCCCGGCTGATCCTCTTCGCCGACGGGGCGCATCCCCTGCTGCTGGCGCGGGCCGATCTGCGGCCGCTGGCCGACCCGGCGGCCCTGTCGCTGCTGCGCAACGGCGATTTCAGCGCCCGTGCCCGCCTGGGGGAGCTGCTGGCCGCGCCGCTGGCCGGCCGCTGGCGCGCGTTCCTCCCCCGCCTGGCCCTGGATCAGCAAGGCCCCGGCCGCAGCCTGCTCTACCTGGCGCTGACCTTTGCCGGCTTCTGGGGCAACTACGGCTGGCTGCAGCATCCCTTGCCGGCTGCGCTCTATGCGGTGTTGGCCGCGGCGACGCTGGCGGCGGGCGCGGGCGTGGTCGCGCGCTGGCGGCGTGAGGCGTCGTTGCGGCCGCTGCTGGCCAGTTGGCTGTTGGCGGCCGCGCTGATCGCAGCGCAGACCTTCCTGCCCATGTTGGGACGGGAGTGGCAGCCGCAGGGGCGTTATCTTTTCCCGGCGCTTCTGCCCATCACCGGCCTGCTGCTGCTGGGGCTGGATCGCTGGCTGCACTTCGAGGCGCGCCCCGGCAGCCGGGCGGGCCTGGTTGCGGCGCTGCTGGCCTCCAACCTGCTGGGCCTGGCGCTGGCCGCGCAGGTGCTGTGAAGTCGCACGCCAGGGCGCGCAGGTGAGCAGACATTCATACGCTTGGCGTAACTGCTCAGCCGGCGGGTGCGTGACCGTTGATTGAGTAGGCCGCCGTATCGACGCCAAAGGCGAACGGTCACGCACCCGCCGGCGGGCCAAACGTTGGTTTCGATACGGCGCAGACGCCTACTCAACC
>JACSRL010000835.1 GCA_014879765.1 Anaerolinea sp.
CTGCGAGGACGCTCGCGCCGGCCGTCATAGGCGATCGTTCCGCCATGCGGCAGCAAGCCCGCGACCGCCTTCACCAAGGACGACTGGCGCGGCGCGGTTGCTTATGTCAAATCCCAGTTGCAGCCCGACGAGCGGGTGATCCTGGTCAGCGGCCATGCCTACCCAGCCTGGCGCTACTACGCGCCTGAGATCGAGCCGCTGCGCCTGCCGGAGATCGAGACCCTGGACGTGAACGCGGTGCTGGACCTGGGCGCGGCGGCCGCGCTCAATCAGGGGCTGGCCGGCCAGCGCGGCGCCTGGTTGGTGCAGTGGCAGCAGGAGGTGGTCGATCCCAACGGCGTCATCCCCTATCTGCTGGCCACGGCCGGCGAGACGCAGCCAGAAACGGCCAGCTTCTGGGGCCTGGGCGCGCCGCAGCACATCCGCTTTTTCGACGCGGTGCGCGCCGCGCCCGACCAGCCGGGAACCGCCTTCCCTGAGGAGCTGCCGTTGAGCGCCGCCTACCAGGGCCAGCGCCTGGACGTGAACTTCGCCAACCAGGTGGAGCTGCTGGGCTACAGCCAGCCCCCCTGCCCCCAGCCCTTCTGCCCGATCTACCTCTTCTGGCGCAGCCTCGCGCCGCTGGAGGCCGATCTCAAGCTGACCGCGACCCTCTTCGACCGCGACCTGCCGGCGCCGGCCGGCCCGCCGTTGGATCGCCGCCTGGCCGCCTATGACTACCCCACCTTTCGCTGGCAGCCGGGCACGGTGGTGCTCAGCAAGCTCGAGATCCCGGCCAGCCTGGGCACGCCCCCCGGCGAATACCGCCTGCGCCTGGGGGTCTACGACGCGGCCGATGACCAGCCGCTGGATGTGCTGGACGCGGCCAGCGCGGCGCAGGGCCGCTGGGCCTGGCTGGAGCCGGTGGTGGCGCGCGAGCTGGTGACCGAGGGGCCGGGCGGGCCGCCGGCCGACAGCCAGCCGGCCGCGCTGGCCCCGCAGATCACCCTCCAGGGGCTGAGCGTCGACCGCGCCGAGGTCGAGCCGGGCGACCTGATCGGCGTCGAAGCCTGGTGGCAGGCCGATGCGCCGCCCGGCCAGAACTACAAGGTCGGCTACCAGTGGCTCGACCCGGCCGGCCAGATGCAGGGCGGCGGCTGGATGGCGCCGACGCTGGCCTCCTTCCCGGCCTCGCGCTGGCCAGCCGGCGCGCTGGTGCGCGGCCAGCTTCGCTTCTGGGCGCCCGCCCACGCTCAGCCTGGCCGGTGGACGCTGCGCTTCGGCCTGCAAAACGCGGGTCTGGAGGATCCCACGGCCGGCTTTGCCGGCGAGGTGGTCGATCTGCCGGTGACCCTGCTGTCCAGCAGCCGCCGCTTCCAGCCCTCAGCGCCCTTCGACTTCCCCTCAGGCGCCAACTTCGACTTTCTGGTGACACTGCTGGGCGCGCGCCTGGCCACGCCGCTCCAGGCCGGCGCGACCCTGCCTGTGACCGTAGGCTGGACGCCGATGCAGCCGCTGGAGAGCTCCTATACCGGCTTCGTGCATCTGCTGGACCAGGCAGGACGCATCGTGGCGCAGGATGACCATCTGCCGCTGCACGGTCAGCATCCCACGGACACCTGGGTGAGCGGCGAGGTGATCGAGGACGGCTATGAGCTGCGGCTGCCGGCTGAGCTGCCGCCGGGGGACTACTGGCTGGAGATCGGCCTCTACGACGCCGACCGGCCTGGCCTGCCCCGCCTGGGCGCGCCCGTCCGTCTGGGGCCGCTGACCATCGCTGCGAACTGAAGGGGCAAACATGGAAACGGACGTCCATGCACATGGCACACAATCGTGGATGAAAGTAGCGGGCTCGGTCGGCCCCGTCCGGGGTGCTGCGCAAAGACCGGCCCGAGCGGCTA
>JACSRL010000262.1 GCA_014879765.1 Anaerolinea sp.
CTTGTGATCGTCGTTGAGTTGGGTCGGGCGGGACGCCCTTGTGATCGTCGTTGAGTTGGGCCGGGCGGGGACGCCCTTGCGATCGACGGTGGATCAGCCGTACTTGGCCTTGAGCTGGCCGACGAAGTCCACGTACTGCTGCATGGCGGTTTCCTTGGCCGTGCCCTTGAGCTTGGCCCAGGCGTCGTACTTGAAACGGCCGGCCATATCCATGAAGCCGGGGCGGTTGCCCTGCACGTCGCCGACGGTGCCCTGCTTGTAGAGGGCATAGAGCTTGAGCATGGTCTGGTCATCGGGCCGGCGCGCGAGGTGCTGCACCTCCTCGGCCGCGGTCTCGAACTGGGTCTGTAGATCGGACATGGGAGTCTCCTTTGGGATGAGGCGGGCCTACTGGCCGCGCGTGCTTAAGGGGATAAAGGCCCGGAAGGTGCCTTGAAAAACCTCGCTGTTGTCCAGATAGTCGCCGCTCCAGCCGCCCACGGCATAGATCAGCGAGCCGCGGCCGGCCACGCCGGGGGCCAGCCACTGGCCCTGCACCGGCGAAGGGATCGACGACCAGGTGTTGGTCAGGCTGTCGTAGCGCTCGTTGAAGGTGACAGCCCGCCGCCAGCCGCCGCCGATGGCGTAGAGCGACGCGCCGTCGGCCGCCATGCCAAAGCCGCCGCGCGGCAGGTTCATGGGCGCGCAGGCCTCCCAGCGGTCCTCGGCCGGATAGTAGGCGTTGCAGCTCGCGTATTCCTGCCGACCGTCGAAGCCGCCAGCCAACACGATGCGGTCGTCCAGGGCCGCAGCCGCGGCAAAGGCTGCGCGGTAGGGCGCGGGCGAGCGGCTGCTCCAGGCGTCGGCGGCCGGATCATAGACCCAAACGCTGTCCAGGTAGGCTGCGCCATCCCAGCCGCCGAAGAGATAGAGCCGTTCATCGAAGACGGCCAGCGCATAGGCGGCCAGCGGAGTGGGCAGCGACGCCCGCGTCGTCCACACGTCGGCCGCCGGATCATACACCTCCAGCGCCGCGCTGGCCGCGCCGTCGCCGGTCACGCCGCCGGGCAGGTAGACCTGGCCATCGATGACGCCGGCCTGGATATTGGCCACGGCTGTGGGCTTGGAAAGGCCCGGCAGCCAGCCGTTGGCCTCGGTGTCGTAGAGAAACAGGGCGTTGCTGACGCCGTTGGGCCCCTCGCCGCCGATGGCTGCCAGATGATCGTCGAGCGCCGCCAACGCCAGCCGGCTGCGCGGCTCCGGCAACGGCGCCAGGCTGGACCAGCGGCTGGCATCCACCCGCGGCGGCGCGCCCAGCCGCGGCCGTCCGGCGTCGCTCAGGGCGTTGGCCACGGGGCGGGCCTCCACGCGCGCCCGCAGGCCCGGCAGCACCAGCGCGGCCAGCACCAGCGCGGCCGCGGCGAAGAAATAGACCCGCTGCCAACGGGGCAGGGGCGACTCCACGGGAAGCGCCGGCGCGGTAGCCGCCTCCTCAACCAGCTCATCCATGCCGGAAACGTTGATCCAGCCAGCCTGCGCAGCCTTGACGATGGCCTCGGTGCGCGAGCTGGCCTCCAGCTTGGCGAAGATGTTGCGCATGTGTACCTTGACCGTGTTGAAGGTGATCACCAGATCTCTGGCGATCTCCTGGTTGGTCAAGCCACGCGCCACCAGCTCGAGGATCTCCTGTTCGCGCTTGCTGAGGGGATTATCTGCGGACATGGGTGAATTGTGCCACAGAAGGGGGATTTTGGGAAGATGGGGGAGGGGGTGAGGGCTTTGCCTGGGAGCCGGGGACGTGTTACAATCGCCCACCTACGCTGGGGCCGGTCTCCGACCGTGCCCCGTGGCGCTGCACCATGCTTCACCATGCTGGGGCCGGTCTCCG
>JACSRL010000684.1 GCA_014879765.1 Anaerolinea sp.
CGCGGTACAGCCCCACGATCAGCTTGTACTGGCCTGGCGCTGCGGCGACGGGCACGGGCAGCGTATGCCGGTCGCGCACCTGCTCGCCGGGCTGCCATTGCGTGATGGGGTAGCGGCCGGCCAGCGGCTCTTGCTCCAGGCTGGCTACCACGCGGCCGGCGCTGTCCAGCAACTGCACGACCACCACCAGCGGCTCCGGGACGAAATCGGGCGCGGCCTGCCAGAGCAGCTCGACGGGGATCGCATCGCCGGGGCTGATGGCCGCGGCCGGCGTGGCGGCCTCCACCAGGCGCAGCGGGCCGAAATCAGCCAGAGCTGGCTGGCTGGACGACGCGGCCGGCCGCGTCACCTGGACCGAGCCCAGCACGGCCTGGCTGGCGGCTGAGCCGTCCACAGGCAAGGGCTGGCCGCTCTGCGGATCGTAGATCACCAGCGCCAGATCGTACAGGCCGGGCGCTGTGCCGGCGGGGATGGCCAGGCGCAGCGGCTGCACCAGTTGGCTGGCAGTGGCCAGATCCAGCACGTTGCCCCCCAACGGCTCATCGACCGCGGCCCACACGTCACCGTTGGCATCGACCAGGCGCAGCGAGAGGGCCACGGGCCGGCCGGCCTGCGCCAGATCGCGGCTCCACAGGGCGCGGGGGATGTCCAGCGTGCTTCCCGCCTCGACCTGGGCCGGCAGGGCGTCGGGCGCCAGGCGCAGCTCCAGCCAGCCGTCAAAGGGGGCGGCCACTGGGGGCAGGTGGGAGGAGAGCATGGCTTGCATCCCCTGCCAGCCCTGAACCCGCAGATTGGCCTCGCCGGGGTAGACGCGGTCGTCGAAAAGCGTCCAGCCGGCCGCCAGCGCGTCACGGATCGCGCCCTGGGGATCGTTGACCGTGTCGTAGATGCGATAGTGCCAGAGGCGGTCGCTGTGGGCCGCGAGATCGCGCAGGGCGGTTTGCATGGTAGCCAGCGGCAGCGCGTAGAAGTCGGAGCGGGGATCGCCCCAGCCCAGGCCGGAGTCGCCCTCCACATGGCCGGTCTGCAGGATCACCGGCCCCGTTTTACCGGCGACCTGCGCGGCGATCTCAGGGGTGTAGTCGGTCAGGCGGCCATGCCAGGCGACAGGGCCGGGCCAGTAGGTCAGCAGGGCCGGGTAGGCGTAGCCGGCGTTGACCAGGATCAGCTCGCCCGGCCGCCAGCGCTGGGCCAGCTCGCGCACGGCCGCGCGGTGGTCGTCGGCCGCGTGGGTGGGATCATTCCAGAAGCTGCCCAACGCCACGGCTGAGCCGATCAGCAGCAGGATGAGGCTGGTCAGCGCCAGGGCGCGGCTTAGCCGCGTGTTCCAGCGCCACAGCGCAGCCAGGCCCATGGCCAGCAACACGCTCCAGGCCGGCGAGTAGGTGAAGATGTAGCGCACGTGGAAGAGGGGCGTCCACAGCGAGGCCAGGAGGATGAGCAGGGGCGGGCCGAGGGCAGCGGCGAGGAGAATGGTCGATTGGTGAATGGTGAATGGGGAATGGGGAATGGGGGAGCGGCGCGCGGCGACGATGCCCAGGATGGTCAGCGCCAGCGCGAGCAGCAGCAGGGGCCAGAACTGCGCCGGGCTGGCCGCCTGGCCCAGGGTGAGGGCGCTCCAACTTTCGATCAGCGCGGCCAGCAGTTGCGGCGCTGTGCGCCAGGGGGGCACCGGCGGGTCGGTGATCTGTCGCCAGGCCGTGGGCAGCCAAGGGAGGAAGAGCAGCAGCGCGCCGGCCTGCGCGGCCAGCCAGAGGGCGAGGTGCGTGAAAGGTGAAGCGTGAAACGTGAGCGGTTTGTCCAACTGCTCACCCTGCTCTGGCCGGTCTCCTGACCGAGCCAGCCCACCCTCACCCTGCTCTGGCC
>JACSRL010000836.1 GCA_014879765.1 Anaerolinea sp.
GCGCAGACGAAAACCATGCCCGCACGAGAAAAACCCGGTTTCTGTACGACTGGCTGAGCAGTTACCAATTAGCGTGCCTGCTCAGCCGCGCGCGCGGCGATTTGTGCTCCTTCTGTGATGCGATTACAATGCACCCGCGCCGTTGCGCCGCCTGTTGATGCCCGCCGTGAGCCGGCCACTGCCCACGCCCATGTTGCCATGACCGCCCAGCCGATCCGCATTCTGATCGCCGAAGACCACCCGTTGTTTGGGCAAGGGCTGCGCCGCGTGCTGATGCTGGAGCCCGATCTGGAAGTGGTGGCCGAGGTGCAGGATGGCGAGGCGGCCATCGCCGGCGTTCAGGCGCTGCTGCCCGACGTGGTGTTGATGGACATCAACATGCCCAAGGTCAACGGCCTGCAGGCCACGCAGGAGATCAAGGCTGCGCACGACGAGGTGGCGGTGATCATCCTGACCGCCTACGACGACGAGGAGCAGATGGTCTTTGCGCTGCGCACCGGCGCCTCGGCCTATTTCGTCAAGGATGTGCTGCCCGACGAGCTGATCGCCGCGATCCGCGCTGTACACGCCGGCCAGTACGTGGTCAACGGCCAGACGCTGGCCGGGGCAGGCGAGTTGATGGCCTGGCTGCTGGCCTGGTACGGCGAGCGGACGCGCTTCGACGGCGATGTGCAGAGCGCGCTGACGCCCCTGACCGCGCGCGAGATGGATGTGCTGGAGCTGATCGTGCGCGGCGCCAGCAACAAGATCATCGGATCCTCGCTGGGTATCAGCCACCAGACTGTCAAGAACCACATGACCAGCATCTTCCGCAAGCTGAGCGTCAACGACCGCACCGAGGCTGCCATGATCGCCGTGCGCCGCGGCTGGGTGCGCCTGCAAGACGCCGGCGCGCCGGCCGGTGAAACCCATCAGGAATAGACTATGCAAAACAAGCCTTCGCAGGAAAGCGGCCAGAGTTTTATCGAATATGCGTTGATTCTGCTTCTCATCGCCATCGTCGTCCTGGCGATCTTTCTGATCATGGGCGACGAGATTCGCAATTTCGTCAACGATCTGTTGCAGACCTGGTTCCCCTCCTGAGCCAGGCCAGAAGCGGAGGGTGTATGCCGCTCTCCCGCGCGCTGGCGGCGCTGGCGCCGGTCCCCCGGGCCGCCAGCGCCGCCGCATCGATCCCCACCCAACTGCTGGACCTGCTCTTTCCGGCGCGCTGCGCGGGCTGCGGCCAGATCGGCGAGCTCTTCTGCCCGGCCTGCCTGGCCCAGGTGCAGCCGGTGCCGCAGCCGGTCTGTCTGCGCTGTGGCCGGCCGGTGGCCAACGTGGGGCGCTGCGAGGGCTGCACGGCCGGGCAGTTCCACGTCAGCGCGATCCGCGCCGCGGCGGTCTACGCTGATCCGCTGGCGCAGGTCATTCACCGCTTCAAATATGAGGGACGAGCGGAGCTGCACGGGCCGCTGGGGGAATTGCTGGCCGGCTACTGGCGCGGACGGGTGGTGACGGTGGACCTGGTGATCGCGGTGCCGCTGCACCCCAAGCGGCTGGCCGAGCGCGGCTTCAACCAGGCGGATCTGTTGGCGACCGTGCTCTGCCGCCAGGTTGGCTTGCCCTGTTTGCAGCCTAGCGTGCTCTGCCGCACGCGGGAAACCCAACAGCAGATGCTGCTGGGGCCGGTGGAGCGTCGCGCCAACGTGCAGGATGCCTTCAACTGGCAGGGGCCGCCGCTGGACGGCTGCAAGGCGCTGTTGATCGACGACGTGGCCACCACGGGATCGACGCTGGAGGCCTGCGCGCAGGCTTTGCTGGCGGCCGGCGCGGGCAAGGTCTGGGCGCTGACGGTGGCGCGGGCGCTGGGGGGATGAGGGGTG
>JACSRL010000838.1 GCA_014879765.1 Anaerolinea sp.
GGAGAAGACCAAGGGGCGCGGGGGCGAGGAGGCGCGCGATGCGCTGCTGGCCTACCTGGCCGAGCTGCCGGAGACCACCGATCTGGCGCTGGTGGAGGCGGAGAGCGTGGCCCGCAACGAGCGGGTCTACAAGGAGCTGGCCCGTCTGGCCGAGGCTGGCCGGGCAGAGCTGGTGCTGTGCGAGGCGCCGGAGGAGCGCGATCTGCCGGACTGGGTGCTGCGCCGCGCCCGGCAGAAGGGTGGCGCCATCGAACGGGAGGCGGCCTTCGACCTGGCCACCAGCATCGGGCGCAACCTGCGCCTGCTGGACAGCGAACTGGACAAGCTGATCACCTATCGCGGCGGGGCCGGGCCCATCGGCCGCGAAGATGTGCGCCTGCTGACCCCCTACACTCAGGAGGCCAACATCTTCGACATGGTGGACGCCATCGGTCAGCAGGACGGCCCCAAGGCGGTGCGTCTGCTGCGGGAGCTGGTGCGGGACGGCGCGGCCCCGCTCTACCTGCTCTCCATGATCGTGCGCCAGTTCCGCATCCTGGTGCAGGTGGCCGACCAGATGAGCCTGGGGCGGGGCAAGGAGGAGATCGCCAAGGCCATCGGCCTGCACCCCTTCCCCACGCAAAAGGCGATGCAGCAGTGCCGCCACTGGCGCATGCACGACCTGGAGGCGGCCTACGACCAACTGCTGGCCGTGGACCTGGCCATCAAGACCGGCAAGCTGCCCGATGATCTGGCGCTGGATCTGCTGGTGATCGAGCTGAGCCAGCGGCGGCCGTGACGCAGCTCAGGGCTTGTCCTCTGCCAGCCGCCCCAGCAGCCAGCCGCTGAGCAGCACCCCGGCCAGAGCTGCCAGTTGCACGGCGCGCCAGCCGTCGCCGATCAGCAGACTTTCCGCCCGCAACGGCTCCAGGAAGAGCCGCAGCGCGGCGTAGCCGAAGAGCGCCAGCAACGCCAGTTGGCCCGGCCGCAGCGCGCGGCGCCGGTCGGCCCACAGCACCCCCCCCAACAGCGCCAGCAGCGCCAACATCTGCATCAAGGCCAGCGGGTGGCGGCGAACGCCGAACAGCGCCATGGCCCAGGGCGCTTCGCTCACGGCGCCCAGCTCCCGGCCGGCCAGGAACGCGCCCAGGCTGGCCACGGCCAGCGCCAGCAGCAGGCCCGCGGCCAGCGCGTCCAGCGTTGTCGCCAGCGGCAGGCGGTGGCGGCGGATATACAGGGCGGCCATGGCCGCGGCGCCCAGCAGCCCCGGCGCCAGCAGCAGCCCACCGGGACTGAGGGAGAGAAGCTGCCGCGGATCGACGCGGTAGACCTCGAAGTAGGCGACGGCGTGCCCCAGCCGGGCCGCGACCATGCCCACCAGCAAGGCGTAGAAGCCCAGGTTGTAGATGTGGTCGCCGTCCAGGCCGTGGCGGCGGGCCTGGCGCGTGGCCAGCCACAGGCCGGCCAGATAGGCCAGCAGCAGCGCCAGGCCGTAGGTTTGCAGCCGCAGGGGGCCGATGGGAAGCGTTGGAAACATGATAGCTCACGGATAGATCGTGCGCAGGTTCTGCGCGATCACGGCGTCGGACATGGGGCCGATGAAGGTGGCGCGGATCACCCCCGCCCGGTCGATGAAGAAGGTGGTGGGCAGCGAGTTGACCAGATACTGCTGGCTGACGCCGGTGCGCTGATCCAGCGCCGCGGGGAAGCTGAGGCCCAGCGTCTGGAGAAAAGCCGCGGCCGTCTCCGGCGATTCCCCCTGGTTGACCCCCAGCACAGTCACGCCGGCCTCGCCCAGCCGGTCGTGCAGGCGCTGCAGCTCTGGCATCTCGGCCCGGCAGGGGCCGCACCAACTGGCCCAGAAGTTGAGCACCACCGGCTGGCC
>JACSRL010000230.1 GCA_014879765.1 Anaerolinea sp.
CGGCGGGCCAAACGTTGGTTGAGTAGCCTTCTGAGGCGTATCGAAACCAACGTGTTCGCACCCGCCGGCTGAGCAGTTACAACTGTTCACCGTTCACTGCCCGCGGCGCGCCATGAACAACGGATACAGCTCCTCCGGACCGCTGACCGCAGCCACATCCCAATCGACGTCGGGCGGCAGCAGCAGGAAGGGCCGGTTCTGGTCGCCGCCGATGCCGCCGTGCGTCGCCCAGTGCGGCTCGAAGGCGATGGTCTGACCGCGTGCGTTCCAGCGGCCGTAAAGCAGCAGGTCGCCGCTGTTGGCAAAGCCCACCACCCGCGCCAATTGGCGCGCGGCCAGCGCCGGGTTGGGCAGGCTGTGCAGCAGGTCGCGGATCAGGGGATCGTCCAGGTTGAGCAGCCGGCGCGGGCCGCGCACGGTCATGGCCATGGCCTGGCCCCGCTCTCGTCCCAGCACCAGCCCCAGCCCTGGATGCTCCACCAGGCTGCGCAGCAGGCCGGGATAGGCCAGCTCGATCTCGCTCAGCTCCATCTGGTGCGCGGCCAGGGGGAAGTAGACCAGCGCCACGGTGCCGGAGTTGCGCAGGATCAGGTCGCGGTGGCGGCTCAGATCGTACTCGTGCTCGTCGTCCTCGGGGATGCGCTTGGCCACGAAATTGCGCAGCACGCCGGCCAGCCGCTGGCTGCGCCAGGAGAGGTGGGCGCTGATGCCATCCAGCTCCTCCAGCAGATAGCCCCCCTCGCGGCTGGTGCGCCACTCGCGGCTGATGGTCTCGTCCAGCGTCACCGGCGCGTCCTTGGCCACCTGCGACGCCATGAACTGGCCCAGGGTTTGGCCGTAGCGCTCCTTGAAGGGGGTGCAGGGGCTCATGCCGTGGTCGGAGAGCACGAAGAGCTCGTAGGCGCGGCGGTCGGCGAAGTGGCGCCGGGTGATGTCGATCTCGCGGATGCGGCCGTCGATGCCGCGCAGCACCCGCTCGGTCTCGCCGTCCAGCGGCCCCAGTTGATGCGCCACGTCGTCATAGCCGTAGAAGTTGGCGTAGATGACCGGCACGCGGCGGTAGATATCCAGCAGCACGCCGAAGGTCTGCAGCTCGCGAAAGATCACGCTGGCCACGATCTGCAAGAACGAGCCAAAGAGGGTGAAGGGCCGCCGCCGGCGGCCGATCCGGGTGTCGAAGCGCCCCACCAGCCGCTGCCACAGATCGCGCACGAAGTCCACGATCACATCTTTTCCCAGCCGCAGCAGCCGGATCGGGCTGAGGCCCAGCAGCAGGGCAAAGCCCAGGCCGCGCACGTTCTCGAAGAAGCGTTCCCCGCCCAGTGCGCTGATGGTGAAGAGCGACAGCCGCGCGCCGCCGTCGTAGATGTTGACGTAGCTGGAGCCGCCGGTCATCAGCCCCGCGCGGCCGGCGCTCAGACGGTCTTGCAGCAGACGGGCGTCGCGCGGGTGCTTGGCCACGATCGTCTTGCCGCTGGCCTTCTCATACCAGCGAAAGGCGGGGACGCCCTCGTTGTTGCCATACATGATCCCGCCCTGCACAGCCGGTGTGCTGCTGGGCACGCCGCACCACCACGGCTCCAGCCGGTAGCCTTCCCGCTCCATCATGCGTCGCAGGTGGGGCATGGCGCCCCGCTCCAGCGCCCGCTGCAAGGTGGCGTGGGACAGGCCGTCGATTTGCAAGATGATCAGCCCCCGCCGGTCGTCCTCCTCGCCAGTTTCCGCCTCGCGACCCAGCCGCCTGGCCATCGCCCCGTACTTGCGGCGGTTGAACCAGGCGACCAGCCAATCGATGAAATCAAGCACGCGCTGGAGGAGCCAGGTCATGGGGAATGATGCGTGAAACGTGATGCGTGATCGGAA
>JACSRL010000201.1 GCA_014879765.1 Anaerolinea sp.
GAGCCCAAGGAGGTGTGGGATGAGCGCATCAAGCTGCTCCTGCCCTACCAGGTCAACGCCAACACGATCGATCGCACGGGCAATCCCGATGTCAAGTTCATGCACTGCCTGCCAGCCTTCCACAACCGCCAGACCAAGGTTGGCGAGGAGATCTATCAGAAAAGCGGCCTGGACGGCCTGGAAGTGACCGATGAGGTCTTCGAGTCGCCACACGCCATCGTCTTCGACCAGGCCGAAAACCGCTTGCACACCATCAAGGCGGTGCTGGTGGCGACGTTAGGGAACTAAGGTGAACGGTGATCGGATGACTGATCACCGTTCATCGCTCGTGCTGTTTCTTCAACTTCCTGAACCCGATCCTGGGCCTGACCTATGGCTTCGTGGGCATCAACGTGTAGCGGCTAGGGCCGGAAAGCCGGCCCGCCCTCGAGTCTGTGCCGCCGGCGCCCATGGTGGATCAGCAGAAGCAGGTCGAGTATGAGAAGGGCTTTCGCGCGAGAAACGTTCACCGAGATCTAAGATTATGTTGATCCAAGTGCTTCAGGTGATCTTCGCCGTGTTGATCATTACCACAGTGTATGTGGTGGCGCGCACGGTCGTGTTCTCGTGGCGTCAGCGCGCCGTGGAGCCGGCCATAGGCTTGTCTGTCGATGCTGCGGCGGTGGCCGCGCATCTGGCGGCCGTGGTGCGCTGTCAGACCGTGCCGCTTGACGATGCAGGCACGCCAGACCCAGAGGCGTTCCGTCAACTGCACCAGATCCTGGAGCAAACCTACCCGCTGGTACATGAGAAGCTCAGGCGTGAGGTCATCAGCGGGTACAGCCTGCTCTACACCTGGCAGGGCAGCCGCGCCGATCTTGACCCGGTGATGCTGATGGCGCACCAGGATGTGGTCTCCGCCGATTCGACCGGGTGGACGTATCCGCCCTTCGAGGGCAAGGTCGCCGACGGCCTCGTCTGGGGCCGCGGCACGCTGGACATCAAGAACCAGTTGATCGGCATCATGGAGGCGGCCGAGGCGCTTTTGCAGCAGGGCTACCGGCCGAAGCGCACCATCCTCTTCGGCCTGGGCCACGACGAGGAGACCGGCGGGGTCAACGGCTGCCGGGTGATGGGCCAACTGCTCAAGGAGCGCGGCGTCCACCTGGCCGGCATCGTGGACGAGGGCGGCGGCATCAGCGCCGGTCTGGCGGCTGGCGTACGCGGCCCGGTGGCGCTGATCGGCGTCAGCGAGAAGGGCTATCTGACCGTCGAGCTCAGCGTCCAGGGCCAGCCGGGCCACTCCTCCACACCGCCGCCGCAAACGGCCATCGGCATCCTGGCGCGGGCGCTGGCCCGTGTGGAGTCTCATCCTATGCCGAGCCACCTGCGCCGGCTGCGGCCGCTGTATCATGGGATCGGCATCGCCGCGCCGCTCTACTTGCAGGTCGCCTTCGCCAACGTCTGGCTGTTCGGCCCGCTGCTCAAATGCTGGCTGGAACGTAACCCGGAGATGAATGCCAGCATGCGCACCACCACGGCCCTGACCATCGTTCAGGGCGGCATCGAGGACAACACGATCCCGGCCGAAGCGCGGGCTATCGTCAACTTTCGCCTGTTGCCCGGCGACACCATCGCCGATGTGTTGTGGCACGCCAAGAAGGTGATCGAGGACGAACGTGTGCATCTCAAGCCGGTGGAGGGCAAGTTCAATGAGGCGCTGCCCATCTCGCCCTCGCAAGGCCCGGTGTATGACAGCCTCAAGACCGTGATCCGGCAGGTGTTCGACAACCCGCCTGTGGCGCCCTTCGTGATGTTGGGCGGCACCGACTGCCAGCATTTCGTGCCGGTGTGCGATGACATCTACCGTTTCACCGCG
>JACSRL010000628.1 GCA_014879765.1 Anaerolinea sp.
GGAGACCGGCCAGAGCGTCAAGTGAAGCAGGTTGGCTCGGTCGGAGACCGGCCAGAGCGTCAAGTGAAGTTGGTTGGCTCGGTCGGAGACCGGCCAGAGCGTCAGCAATCCGGTCAGAGCGCGATGTTTTAGGCCTGGACAGTCACACAGAGAGCACCCCCGTCCCTTATGCCCCCATCCGATCACCGGTCACCGGTCACCGATCACCCTTCCCCTTCGCGTCTGCCCCACATCGTGCGCAATGTGCTGGTGGTGGCCCTCTCCTTTGGACTGGCGGCCGCGGCCGGGCTGGTGCGCAACATGGTCATCGCCGCCCAGTTCGGCATCGGCGCAGACCTGGATGCCTACTACGCGGCCTTCAAGCTGCCCGACCTGCTCTTCACCATCGTGGCCGGCGGCGCGCTGGCCACCGCCTTCATCCCCGTCTTCGCCGACTTCCTGGCCGAGGAGGACCGCGCCGGCGCCTGGCGGCTGGCCAGCGCCATCACCAACATCGTCTTCATCGTAGTAACGGCTTCAGCCGTTCTCGCCGGCATCCTGGCCCCCTGGCTGGTGCGGGTCCTCATCGCGCCCGGCTTCAGCCCGGCCGAGCAGGCGCAGACGGTGCAGGTGATGCGCATCGTGCTGCTCTCCACGGTCATCTTCGGCATCAGCGCGGTGCAGGGCAGCGTGCTCAACGGCTTCAAACATTTCCTGCTGCCCGCGCTGGGCGCAGCCCTCTACCCCGTCGGCATCACCCTGGGCGCGCTCTTCCTGGCCCCCACCATGGGCATCGCCGGCCTGGCCGTGGGCGCGGTCGTCGGCGCCGCCCTGCACCTGCTGGTCAAGGTCCCCGGCCTGTTCTACTACGGCTTTCGCTGGTGGCCGGTGCTGGATCTGCGGGGCATCCACAGCCTGCCCGTGCGCCGCGTCTTCATTCTGATGGGGCCGCGCGTCCTCGACCTCTTCGTCTTCCAGTTCAGCCTGATCGTCACCACCAACCTGGCCTCGCGGCTGGGCGCAGGCAGCGTCAGCGCGCTGGAGTGGGGCTGGGACGCCATGCAGCTCCCCGAAACCATCATCGGCACCGCCTTCGGCCTGGTGGCCTTCCCCACCCTGGCCGAGCTGGCCGCGCGCCATGACCTGGGCCGGCTGCGCAGCACCCTGGGCGAGACCCTGCGCTCGGTGATCGCCCTGACCCTGCCCGCGGCCGCGGGCTTGATTCTGCTGGGCCAGCCGCTGCTCAGCTTCCTCTACCAGCGCGGCCAGTTCGACGCCGCGGCCGTGGATGCGGTCTATGCCACGCTACGCTTCTTTGCCCTGGG
This sequence comes from Anaerolinea sp., assembly GCA_014879765.1. Taxonomy (GTDB): domain Bacteria; phylum Chloroflexota; class Anaerolineae; order JAAEKA01; family JAAEKA01; genus JAAEKA01. The sequence continues at coordinate 1,305 of JACSRL010000628.1, forward strand.
GCTGGTGGGCCACGCCACGCTGGAGCTGGCCGCGCGCGCCTTCTTCGCCCAACAGGACACGGTGACGCCGCTGATCGTCGCGGTGGTCACTGCGCTGCTGGGCATCGGCCTGGGCATTCTGTTGATGCAGCCGCTGGGCGCGGGCGGGCTGGCCCTGGGCAACTCCATGGCCATCACCGTGGAGGTGTTGCTGCTGATGGCGATCCTGCGCCGGCGCTGGGGCGGCGTCGAGGGGTGGACGATTCTGCGCTCCCTGCTGCGGGTGGCGCTGGCCACGGCCATCATGGCGCTGGCCGTGGCCGCCGTGCTGGCCTGGACGCAGGGCCGCGGCTATGGCGCGCTGGTGCAGTTGCTGGCCGGCGGCGCGGTGGGGGTGCTCGTCTACCTGGCGGCCGGGCTGTTGGCAGCCCTGCTGCTGGCCGTCAGTGCGACCTGGATGGTCGCGCGTGGCTTTGCCCGGCGGATCGGCGGCTACACGGTGCAGGCGCAGGCGATTGCCGACGGTGACTACGAGCAGCCCTGGCCGGTCACGCAGGTCAGGGAACTGGACA
>JACSRL010000298.1 GCA_014879765.1 Anaerolinea sp.
TCTCTTTGCGTTGGCGCCGCGCCTGGATGCTTCCTGGCGCGGTTTTTATTTTGGCTACTTTAGCAGCCACCGCCGCGCGCCCCACGCCCAGCCTGACCCGACGCCTTGACCCAACGATGAGCCAGGAGACCGATCAGAAAGCGTGGAGCGCATAGCCCACGCTTTTTTTATGTGTGTGGGTTGCGAGCGCCGAGTGCGTGATGCGTGACCGGAAGCGCGGGCGTTGGCTCTGAGTCACGTGTTGCACGGAGTGCGTGATGCGTGACGAGTGATGCGTGACCGGAAGCGCGGGCGTTGGCTTTGAGTCATGTGTTGCACGGAGTGCGTGATGCGTGACGAGTGATGCGTGACCGGAATCGCGGGCGTTGGCTCTGAGTCACGTTTCACGTTTCACGTTTCACGTTTCACGCATCACATACCCGGAAACCCCTCCCACCATTCCGGTCACGAGTCACGCATTACGCATTAGGAGTTACTATGCCCTGTCGAGGCGTGCGCGGCGCTACTACTGTCGATGACAACTCATCGGAAGCGATTCTCCGGGAAACCCGACGGATGCTGGCGCTGCTGATCCACTTGAACGATATCCAGCCTGAGGATGTGACCAGCGTGATCTTTTCCACGACGCGCGATCTGACGGCCGAGTACCCAGCGCTGGCCGCGCGCCAGCTCGGCTGGCTGGACGCGGCGCTGATGTGCGGCCACGAGATGGACGTGCCCGGCGGGCTGGCCCGCTGCGTGCGGGTGCTGATCAACTGGAACACCGACAAGAACCCGCGCGACATCGTCCCGGTCTACCTGCGCGGCGCGCGCAACCTGCGGCCCGACAAGGCCGCGCTGCCGCCGATGGACAACGAAGACCTGGACAGCTGGATCCAGCAACAGGTCGATCACTGGCGCGACCAAAAATCAGCCAAGAAGGAGATACGCATGAAGATCGTCGCTTTTCAAGGGGAGCACGGCGCCTTCTCCGAGCAAGCCGCGCGCCAACACTTCGGCGCGGACATCGTCACGCTGCCCTGCGCGGCCTTCGAGGGCATCTTTGCCGCCATCGACGCGGGCGAGGCCGATTTCGGCGTGCTGCCGGTGGAGAACTCGCTGGCCGGCTCCATCAACCGCGCCTACGACCTGCTGCTGGAGCATGACCTGCGGGTTTGGGGCGAGATTCTGCTGCGGGTGCGCCACAACCTGCTGGCGCCGGCCGGCACGACGCTGGAGCAGGTCCACACCGTGCGCTCCCACCCCCAGGCGCTGGCCCAGTGCGAGCATTGGCTCAACCAGCGCGGGCTGAAGGCTGTCCCCTGGTATGACACCGCGGGCAGCGCCAAGGAACTGGCGGCCAACCCGGAGCGGGGCGTGGCCGCCATTGCCAGCCGTCTGGCGGCCGAGACCTATGGCCTGGCGGTGCTGGCCAGCGGCATCGAGGACCTGGCCTGGAACTACACCCGCTTCTTCGTCATCGGTCGCGGCGAGCCGCCCATCACAGCCAAGGCCAAGAGCTCGCTGGTCTTCTCCGTCACCCACGAGCCGGGCTCGCTGGTGGCCTGCCTGAACGAATTCTCCAGCCGCGGCATCAACCTGACCAAGATCGAAAGCCGGCCGCGGCGCAACCGCCCCTGGCACTACGTCTTCTATCTGGACTTCGACGGCCACTGGCAAGACCCGGCCTGCCAGCAGGCGCTGGTCAGCCTGCTGGCCCGCGCCGCCTTTGTCAAGCTGCTGGGCTCCTACCCCGCAGCCGAGATGCCGGCGGCCAACGGCGAGGCCGGGCAGAGCGAGCTGTTGCAGATTTAACGTAATGCGTAATGCGTAACTCGTAACTCAGAATGGACTACCTTGTGTGTAGACTCCGGAATACAGGGTTACGCATCACGCCCTGTGGTGTCTCTCAGCAGTGCCAACTCATGGCGAGCAGCCCGAACCACGCACACAACGGAGTCCATTCCGGGTTACGCATTACTCGTTACTCGTTATTCATGACGCACCACCCCATTCCGCAAAGCAGGTGATCTTATGATCGTTATCATGAAACAAGGCGCAACCGCGGCCGAGATCGGGGCCGTCATCGCCCGAGTTGAAGAGCTGGGGCTGACGCCTCATCCCATCTACGGAGAGAACCACACCGTGATCGCGGTGGTGGGCGAGGCGGTGGCGCTGGAGCCCGATGTCTTCCAGGCCATGGGCGGCGTGGAGACCGTCACCCGCATCGGCCATCAGTTCAAGCTGGCCAGCCGTCAAGCCAAGGCCGAGGACACGGTGATCGCGTTCAACGGAACGACCATCGGCGGCCGCAAGCTGGTGGTGATGGCCGGCCCGTGCAGCGTGGAAAGCCGCAGCCAACTGCTGGAGACGGCGCAGGCGGTGAAAGAGGCCGGCGCACGGCTGCTGCGCGGCGGCGCCTACAAGCCGCGCACCTCCCCCTACGCTTTCCAGGGCATGGGGCTGAAAGGGCTGGAGCTGCTGGCCGAGGCCAGGGAAGTCACCGGTCTCAAGATAGTCACCGAGGTGATGACCCCCGAGGCGGTGCCGCTGGTCAGCCAATACGCCGACATCTTGCAGATCGGCGCGCGCAACATGCAGAACTATGGCCTGCTCAACGCGGTGGGCCGCACCCAGCGCCCGGTGCTGCTCAAGCGCGGCATGATGAGCACCATCCAGGAGCTGCTCATGTCGGCCGAGTACATCATGTCCAACGGCAACTACAGGGTGATGCTGTGCGAGCGGGGCATCCGCACCTTCGAGCCGATGACCCGCAACACCTTCGACCTGAACGCGGTGCCGCTGCTCAAGCAGCTCAGCCACCTGCCGGTAATCGCCGATCCCAGCCACGGCACCGGCCGCTGGGACCTGGTGGCGCCCATGGCCAAGGCCTCCATCGCCTGCGGCGCCGATGGCCTGATCATCGAGGTGCATCCTCACCCCGAAGTCGCGGTCTCCGACGGCGCGCAGAGCCTCAAGCCGGAGAAATTCGCCCAGATGATGGCTGAGCTGAGGCCGTTGGCGGAGGCGTTGGGCCGCGAGCTGTGAAACGTGAAACGTGAAACGTGATCGGAAGGCTCTTCCGCGATACGGGATTTGGTTCTGACATCACGCAACACGCATCACGTTTCACGCATCACGCATCACGCATCACGCATCACGCATCACGCAACTCCGCATCACGCATCACGCATCACGTTTCACGCAACACGCATCACGCATCACGCAACTCCGCATCACGCATCACGTTTCACGCATCACGTTTCACGCATCACGCATCACGCATCACGCAACACCGTATCACGCATCACGTTTCACGCATCACTTGCATTGAATTTCACAGGCAAATCAGGAGACTTGTGGTATGATCATCGTTATGAGGGCGCATGCCAGTTCCGCACAGATCGAACATGTCACCAGCCGCATCGACGCGCTGGGCTTTGAGGTTCACCTCAGCCAGGGCGCCGAGCGCACCATCATCGGCGTCATCGGCGACGAACGACCGCTGGATCGCGCCATGTTCGAGGTGATGGATGGGGTCGAGCGCACCATCTCGATCCTGCCCCCCTACAAGCTGGCCAGCCGCGAGTGGCGGCCGGAGGGCAGCGTGATCCCGGTGGGCGATGGCGCGGTGGGCGGCCCGCGCCTGGCCATGATCGCCGGCCCGTGCAGCGTGGAGAGCCGCGGCCAACTGCTGGAGATCGCGCACGCGGTCAAAGAGGCCGGCGCGACCATGCTGCGCGGCGGCGCGTTCAAGCCGCGCAGCTCCCCCTACACCTTCCAGGGGCTGGGCGTCGAAGGGCTAGAGCTGCTGGCCGAGGCGCGGGAGGCCACCGGCCTGCCCATCGTCACCGAGGTCATGGCGCCTGACAAGGTGGAGCTGGTGGCCGAATTCGCCGACGTCTTGCAGATCGGCGCGCGCAACATGCAGAACTACCCGCTGCTCCAGGCCGTGGGCAAGACCCGTATGCCGGTGCTGCTCAAGCGCGGCATGATGAGCACCATCGAGGAGCTGCTCATGTCGGCCGAATACATCCTGGCCGGCGGCAACTATCAGGTCATGCTGTGCGAGCGGGGCATCCGCACCTTCGAGACCTACACCCGCAACACCACCGACATCAACGCCATCGCGGCCCTGAAACAGCTCAGCCACCTGCCGGTGATCGGCGACCCCAGCCACAGCACCGGCAAATGGCCGCTGGTCATTCCCGTGGCGCGCGCCATGGTGGCGACCGGCGTCGATGGGCTGATGGTCGAGGTGCATCACGACCCTGAACATGCCCTCTCCGACGGCGCGCAAAGCCTCAAGCCGGAGCGCTTCGCCGCGCTGGTGCAGGAGACGCGACGCATCGCCGAGGCGGTGGGGCGGGCGGTGTGAAGCGTGAAACGTGAAGCGTGAAGCGTGAGATTTCCTGAGTTCATGCTCCTGCCCACCCACGCCGCTCAGGCCGGTCTCCGACCGAGCCTGCCCACCCACACTGCTCAGGCCGGTCTCCGACCGAGCCTGCCCACCCACACTGCTCAGGCCGGTCTCCTGACCGAGCCTGTCCCCAGAAAAAATGCTCACATCAATCATCAATCGCGTCATCTATCAACCTGGCATGACCGTGGCTGATGTTCAGTTTACGCCGGCCGCGCTGTCGTTTCGCTTTGAAGATATCCAACTGATCGCCGCCGATGGTGTGAAGATCACAGGCTGGTACATACTGGCGCCTAACCCGCGCGGCGCAGTGCTCTACCTGCACGGCAATGCTGGCAATCGTCGTGACTGGGCGCAGGTTGCACCTGAGTTCATCGACCGGGGCTATAACCTTTTCATTCTCGACTATCGAGGCTATGGTGAGAGCGAAGGGAAGCCCAGTGAAAAGGGACTCTACCTGGACGGTGAAGCCGCGTGGAATTGGCTGACAGCGCGGGCGCAACTGGATCGGATCCCCGCCTATGTGCTAGGGAAGTCGTTGGGCAGCGGCGTGGCCAGCTATCTGGCCGCGCGGCAGGCGCCAGCAGGTCTGATCCTGGACAGCGCGTTCACGGCCATGCATGATCTGATCGCGATTCATGCACGTTGGCTGCCGCGTGTCTTGACGCCAAAACTATACGATACGCTGAGCAGAATTGGAACCATAACCTGCCCTACCTTGGTGATTCATGGCGAGCGAGATGATCTGGTTCCCTTGCTTCATGGCCTGACTCTTTATCGCAGCTTGCGCGCCCCTAAGGCTTTGGCGATCATCCCTGGCGCTGGCCACAACGACATCGATGCGTTTGACGAGTACCATCGTTGGGTCTTTAGCTTTTTGAGTCGACCGCTGCATTTCGTTCAAACTGCACAGGACATATCTGAAAGCGCCCTGGCGTCACACTGGCAAACGAGGAAGCATGGCAGCGTCTAACTATGTGTCCGGTAAACCGCTCTCCGCCTGCACCATCGCCATCGCCGGCCTCGGCCTGATGGGCGGGTCGTTGGGATTGGCGCTGCGCGGCCAGGTGCGGCGGGTCATCGGCATCGCCCGCCGCGCTGAGACGGTGCAACAGGCGCTGGACATGGGCGCCATCGACGCCGGCTGTACGACGCTGGCCGAGGGCGCGGCCGAGGCTGACATCATCGTGCTGGCCACGCCGGTCAGCGTCATCCTGGCGCAGATCGAGGAGCTGGGCCGGCTGGCTGGCCAGGGCCGCCTGCGCGAGGGCGTGGTGGTCACCGACATGGGCAGCAGCAAGGCGCAGATCTGCGCCGCGCTGGAGCGTCTACCGGCCAGCGTGCAGCCCATCGGCGCCCATCCCATGTGCGGCAAGGAGACGTCGGGGCTGGAGGTGGCTGAGGCCACGCTCTATCAGGGCGCGCCCTTCGTTCTCTGCCCACTGCCGCGCACCGCGCCGCAGACCCTTCATCTGATGGGCGAGCTGGCGCGGGCTGTGGGCGGCTGGCCGCTGGAGCTAGACCCCCTGCGTCACGACCGGCTGGCCGCGGCCATCAGCCACGGCCCCTATCTGGCCAGCCTGGCCGCCTTCGCCGCGGCCAACGACATGGCCGCGGGCGACGAGCTGGCCTGGCGGCTGGCCGCGGGCGGCTTCCGCTCCACCGTCCGTCTGGCCGGCAGCGACCCCACCATGATGGCCGACATCCTGCTCAGCAACCGCGCCGCCGTGCTGGCGCAGATCCAACAACTGCAAAGCCACCTGGCCCACGTGGCCGCGCTGCTGACCGCCGACGACGCCGCCGCCCTACGCGATCTGGCCGCCTCCACCCGCGCCGCGCGCAGCCTGTTCCTGGATCAGTACGGAGGGTGACGAGTAGATCAAGTAGACAAGCGATAAGTTGTGGATGACAAGTCACCCTGTCACCCCCTCATCCTGTCACCCTGTCACCCCCTCACCCTGTCACCCTGTCATGAACCTTCTCATCCACCCTACCGAAAGACTCTATGGCTCCACCGCCGTGCCGGGCGACAAGTCGATCTCCCATCGCGCGGCCATGTTTGCGGCGTTGGCCGAGGGACGCAGCCATGTGCGCAATTTTCTGCCCGGCGGCGACTGCCAGGCCACCCTGGGCGTGTTGCGCGGGCTGGGCGTCGCCATCGACGAGCTGTCGCCCAGCGAGCTGTTGATCGACGGCGTTGGACTCCATGGCCTGCAAGAGCCGGCCGCGCCGCTGAACTGTCTCAACTCGGGCACCACCATGCGGCTGATGGCTGGTCTGCTGGCCGGGCAGCGCTTTTTCAGCGTGCTCAGCGGCAACCCGCAGTTGATCAAACGCCCCATGGGCCGCGTCGCCGAGCCGCTGCGCCAGATGGGCGCGCAGATCCACGGTCGCCAGGGGGGCAAGCTGGCTCCGCTGGCCATCGTCGGCGCGCGCCTTCACTCCCTGGACTACACCCTGCCCGTGGCCAGCGCCCAGGTCAAGTCGGCGCTGCTGCTGGCGGGGCTTTACAACGAGGGGCTGGTCATCGTGCGCCAGCCTGGGCCGGCGCGCGACCACACCGAGCGCATGCTGGCCGCCATGGGCGCGCCGATCGGGGTGCTGGGCTCGGTGGTCACCAGTGAGCGCCCCAAGCAGCCGCTGACACCGCTGGACATCACCGTGCCCGGCGACATCTCCTCGGCGGCTTTTCTGCTGGCGGCTGGCCTGCTGGCCGCCGAGGCGCGCATCGTCGTGACCGGCGTGGGGGTCAACCCCACCCGCACCGGCATTCTGGACATCCTGCGGCTGATGGGCGCGGATATCCGCCTGGAGAACCAGCGCCAGGAGGCCGGCGAACCGGTGGCGGACCTGGTGGTGCAGCACCAGCAGGGCCAGGCGCCGCGTCTGCGCGGCGTCGAGATCGGGGGCGACCTGATCGTGCGCGCCATCGATGAGCTGCCGGTGCTGGCCGTGCTGGCCACCCAGGCCCATGGCCGCACCGTGGTGCGCGACGCGGCCGAGCTGCGCGTCAAGGAGACCGACCGCATCGCCACCGTGGTGGCCGAGCTGCACACGCTGGGCGCGCAGATCGAGGCGCGGCCCGACGGCTTCGTGGTCGAAGGGCCAACCCAACTGCACAGCGCGCCGGTGTGGAGCCACGGCGATCACCGGCTGGCCATGGCGCTGACCGTGGCCGGGCTGGCCGCCGATGGCCCCGTGCTGGTGGAAGAGGCCGAGTGCATCCCTGACAGCTTCCCCGGCTTTGAGCGGGTGTTGCAGGTGTTGGGGGCGCGGATGGAGGATAGTTGACCTTTCTCACTGGCCTGCTCGGCTACCCCCTGGGCCATAGCATCAGCCCGGCCATGCACAACGCGGCCTTTCAGGCGCTGGGGCTGGATGGCCGCTATGACGCGCTGCCCACGCCGCCGGAGGAGTTGGCGGAGATGGTGCGCGGCTTGGCCGCGGCCGGCTACCGCGGGGTCAACGTCACCATTCCGCACAAGCAGGCGGTGATGCCGCTGTTGGACGAGCTGAGCGACGCCGCGCGGGCAATCGGCGCGGTGAACACGATCGTGGTAGATCTGGTGACTGAAAGCCCGGTGAATGAAATTCACCGGCTGACACCACAAAGGCCCCTCAGGGCCTGGGGAGCGGAAACATCTGAGCCAGTGAATGAAATTCACCGGCTGACACCACAAAGGCCCCTCAGGGCCTGGGGAGCGGAAACGCCTGAGCCAGTGAATGAAATTCACCGGCTGACACCACAAAGGCCCCTCAGGGCCTGGGAAATGGACATCCCCGCATCATCCTCTTCCCCAGCGCCTGAGGGCGCTTCGTATGTTCAGCCAGGGATTTCAATCCCTGGCGTGCCTCCCCCTTCCCCAGCGCCTGAGGGCGCTTCGTATGTTCAGCCAGGGATTTCAATCCCTGGCGTGCGCGCCATCCTGCGCGGCGACAACACCGACTGGCTCGGCTTCCTGTACCCCCTGGACGCGCGCGGCTTCGACCTGGCCGGCAAGTCCGCCCTGCTGCTGGGCGCAGGCGGATCCGCCCGCGCCGTGGTCTACGCCCTGGTGCAACGCGGCCTGGCCCACCTGACCATCTGGGCTCGCACCCCCGCCCGCGCCGCCGAGCTGGCCGCTCACGCGCAAACTCTGGCTCCGTCATTAACCATTCACCCATTCCCCCATTCCCCCATCAACCATTCTCCGGATCTGATCATCAACACCACCCCCCTCGGCATGTGGCCCCACGTCGACGCCTCCCCCTGGCCGGCTGACCTGCCCATCCCGGCCGGCGCGCTGGTCTACGATCTGGTCTACCGGCCGGAGCGCACCCTCTTCCTGCGCCAGGCCGAGGCCGCGGGCTGTCAGACGCAGGGTGGCCTGGAGATGCTGGCGGTGCAGGGCGCGGCCGCGTTCGAGCTGTGGACGGGACAGAAGCCGCCGTTGCAGGTGATGCTGGCCGCGGCGCGGGCAGGGAATGATGCCCGCACGGTGTTGCTCAATCAAGCCGGCGCGCTGGCCGATGATGAGATGTTGCCTGATCTGCTTGCCAGCATCTACGCAAGGCGTGGGCGTGCTTATTACTGATGCACATCCTGGATGCAGGTCATAGTATGGACAAGCCTGAGGAGTGAAATCCTCTTTGTGTTCGAGCGCCATCCGTGCTATACTTCGCGATAGCGTAAGTGATCGAACAATTGATCCGTGAGATGCCACCATGACATTAGATGAAATTCTGCGAGACTTGCATGCACTACGAGAGGATCTTCTCGTATTCGAGCACAAGTATAACATGCCGACAGAAGTTTTTTTTCAGGCTTACAGCAACGGAGAAGAGCCTGCTGACTCCGCATGGGTGCTGGATTGGGCCGAATGGGCAGCAACCTATGAACTGCTCGAAGAACGTCTCAGCCAATATCGCAGCGGTGTCAAGCGGCTGTTGATGGATGCTCAAGTGGATAGCCTCTCTCAGCTTATGGAGCGAACAGCGCGCCATGAACCCGTTGCAGTCCCTGCCTGACTACGAGCGTTTCATCTATTCACTGCCGCAACAGTATCCTGACATTCAGCGATCCACACTTGTGGTCGTCAGGCAATGGATTAATATCGAGTATGCTACGTTTCCTCACCGCCGGCGAATCCCACGGCCCCGCGCTGACTGCCATCCTGGAGGGCATGCCCGCTGGGCTACCCCTGACGGCCGCTGACCTGGCGTCCGACCTGGCCCGCCGCCAGATCAGCTATGGCGCGGGCGGACGCATGAAGATCGAACAGGACAGCGCGCGCATCCTGGGCGGCGTCATGGCCGGCCAGACCACCGGCGCGCCCATCGCCCTGTGGATCGAAAACCGCGATTTTGCCAAGTGGCGCGAGCGGGAGATCGACCCCATGACCACCCCGCGGCCAGGCCACGCCGACCTGACCGGCGCGGTCAAATATGGCTACCGCGATCTGCGGCTGGCGCTGGAGCGGGCCAGCGCGCGCGAGACCGCGGCGCGCGTCGCGGTCGGCGCGATCTGCAAGGCGCTGCTGGGCCAGTTCGGCGTGCGCATCGGCAGCTATGTCACCGCCATCGGCGGCGTGGCGGTGGACCCCGCGCGGTTGGCCGCGCTGAGCTATGACGCGCGCTTCGAGCTGGCCGAGGGCAGCGATCTGCGCTGTCCTGACCCCGAGGCGGCCGAGGCCATGCGCCAGCGGGTCTGGCAGACCATGCAGGCCAAAGACACGGTGGGCGGCCTTTTCGAGGTGATCGCGCTGGGTCTGCCGCCAGGGCTGGGCAGCCACGTCCACTGGGATCGGCGGCTCAGCGGCCGGCTGCTGGGCGCGGTCGGCTCCATCCACGCCATCAAGGGGGTGGAGATCGGCCCAGCCTTTGAGAACGCGGAGAAGTGGGGCACCGAGGTACACGATGAGATCTTTTTGGCGGAGGGGAACTGGGAGGTACCAGGAGAAACTGAGAGGAGTAGGCGGCTGGTGCGGCGGACGAACCGGGCCGGCGGGCTGGAGGGGGGCATCACCACGGGCGAGCCGCTGGTGCTGCGGGTGGCCATGAAGCCGATCTCCACCACCCTCAACCCGCTGCGCAGCGTGGATCTGGCCAGCGGCCAGCCCAACGCCACGGCCTACGAACGCAGCGACTTCAACGCCGTGCCGCGCGCTGGCGTGGTGGCTGAGGCCATGGTCGCCTTCGTCTTGGCCGATGCGCTGCTGGAGAAGCTGGGGGGCGACAGTCTGGCCGAGATGCAGCCCCGCTTCGCCGCGCTGCGCCAGGCCCGGCTGGAAGATCTGCCCATGGACAACACGCCCTGGCGTTTCGGCATCGAATAGACCTGGCCGGTCAATCGATGCCGCTGGCCGGCCGCACCCGCACCACCCGTTCCCCCTCCACCATCGCCATGCCCGGATGACGCTTGCCGGGCGGTCGCCGTACCCGTCGTTTTTCTGCCACGATCACATCCACCCATCCCTCGCGCTGCGCCTTGGAATAGAAGGCAGCCAGCCCGGCCGCTTGCTGCACCGTTTCGGCGCTGACCGGCTGGCCGCCGCTGCGGATCACCACGTGCGAGCCTGGCCAGCCGCGCGCGTGCAGCCACAGGTCGTCCGACCCCGCCAGCTCGAAGGTGATCTGCTCGTTCTGCCGGCTGTTGCGCCCCACCAGGATGGTGTAGCCCTCCACGCTGGTAAAACGGCGCGGGCCTTGCACCGGTATCCTGCTCTGGCCGGTCTCCGACCGAGCCAGCCTTGTACCCTTATCGCTCTGGCCGGTCTCCGACCGAGCCAG
>JACSRL010000210.1 GCA_014879765.1 Anaerolinea sp.
GGCGGGCCAAACGTTGGTTGAGTAGGCGTCTGCGCCGTATCGAAACCAACGTTTGGCCCGCCGGCTGAGCAGTTACTACCATTCTATCCACGTACCCGTTTACTTGTCTGCCCTCCGGCCCGTTTCACCACGAAAAAGGTCACGTCGTCTGACTGCTCAGCGCCGGCGGTGAACTGGTTGTAGACATCGACGATGACGCCGCTGATGCCGGCCGCGTCGAGATCGGCGTTGTGGCGCAGCGCCTCGACCAGCCGCTGCATGCCCATCATGCGTCCTTCCACGTCCAGCCCCTCAGGAAGGCCGTCGGTGTAGAAGAGCAGCACGTCGCCCGGCTCCACCGCGATCTGTTGCTCCTCGATGGCGATCTCCTCGAACACGCCCAGGATGATGCCGCGGGCGGGCAGCTCCTCCACGGCGCCGGTGGCTGCGCGATAGCAGAGGGGCCGGTTGTGGCCGGCGTTGGCATAGAGCAGGCGGCCGCTCTCCGGCTCCAGGATGGCATAGAACGCGCTGAGAAAGAGATCGCTCTGGCTGTCGTTGAGGATCAACTGGTTGGCGCGCAGCAGGGTGGCGGCGGCCCCGCGGCCGCTGAGCGCGATGGTGCGGATCACCGTGCGGCTCAGGGCCATGAAAAGCGCGGCCGGCGCGCCCTTGTCGGCCACGTCGGCGACCACCATGCCCAGCCGGCGCGGCTCGCCAGGCAGGTCGAAGAAATCGTAGAAATCGCCGCTGACGATGCGCGCGGCCTGATAGACGGCGTCGATCTGCCAACCAGGCAGGGTCGGGTTGTGCTTGGGCAACATGCCAAGCTGGATCTGCCGGGCCAGGTTCAGTTCCTCCTGCAGGCGCTGCCGTTGCGCCTCTTCCTGGCGCAGCCGCAGCCCGTCCACGGCGATGGCGGCCTGGTTGGCCATCAGGCGCAGAAAGCGCAGCTCATCCTCCGAAAGCAGGCGCGGCTGGCGGGTGTTGAGCAGCAGCGCGCCGATGGAGCGTCCCTCGACGATCAGCGGAACCGCCGCATAGCCGCGGAAACCCTCATCGTGCAGCCATTCCAACTCGTAGAGCGGCAGCACGTGCGCTTCCATATCGCCAGCCAGAAAAGGCTGCTGGGCATCCATTACCTGGCCGACGATGTTGAACTCGTTGTCCGCCATGGTTGTCGCGGCCGCGGCAGGATCGACGCGCCAGCCGGCGGCCGCCTGGAAAAGCAGCCGCCCATCGGCGTCAGGCGCGACCAGAGCCACGGCGTCGACCGCGGCCAGCCGTCCCACCTCGCGCACCGCGAAGTCCAGCAGGTCCCGCTGCTGCGGCCGGCCCAGCAGTTGGTTGGAGAATTCCAGCAGCGCGGCCTGCTCGTCGATGCGCTGTTCCTGCAGCAGATCGAAAAGGCGAGCCCGCTCCAGGGCGATGCCCATCAAGCTGCCGGCGTTGGCCAGCAGCGCCAGCGCCTCCGGGGTGAAGCTCTCCCAGTCGGGCGCAGCCACGTTGAGGATGCCCAGGATCTGGGCGCCGGAGCGCAGAGGGGCCGAGGCATGCACCGCCAGGCCGGCGCGATCTCGGCCCCGCAGCGCGGCCAGCCGTGAACAGCGCACCTCGTTGTACGGCTCGGTCAGCGTTCCTTTGCTGCAAAAGGCCTGGCAGTCGCAGCCTCCCTTCCAGATGATGGCCTTGGTGCGCGCCATGGCCGGCGGCAGATTGTACTCGGCGGCCAGGGTGAAACCACGGCCAAACCACTGGCTTCTGGCCGCGGGATCCTTGAGAAAAATCCAGCCGGTTTCCAGCCCCATGAGCTGGACCAGGTCAGCCAGCGCCGATTTCAGCGCGCTGGCGACATCGTCCGAGCGATTGAGCGTCTCGGCGATCTTGTTCAGGGTGGTGAGGCTGTGGATCAGCTCTTCGGTGTAGGCGGTCATGCCGGGGGAAGGATGAGGGATGAATGATGAATGATGAAGGGGGAAGGATGGATGCGATGGGTTTTGGACTGTCGAAATCATACCACGGCGCGGCGTTATGAACAACTCCGCCGCCCCCTGCCATTTTTCCCCCGCCGTTTTTACCGTAGCTGCGTCCGCTCGCCCGCGAGCCGGGCCTACACACTGTGCGCGGCCGCTATCTCGGTTTGGACGTAGCCGTCCAGCTCGGCCATGGCGGCCGCCAGCAGCGCCTGGCGCGCGGCGGGGGTTGCGATCCGTCCCAGGGCCCAGGCTGCGTGGCCACGCACCAGCGGCTCGGCGTCGTGCAGCGCCTCGATCAGAGCGGGCACAGCCGCCGGATCGCCCCAGTTGCCTAGCGCCACGCAGACGTTGCGCAGCAGCCCGCGGCGCTTGGCGCGCAGCACCGGCGAGCCGCCGAAGCGCTGGCGGAACCCCGCCTCATCCAGCGCCAACAGCTCCAGCAGCCGCGGTGCGACGCGATCGGGCCGGGCCTGCAAGGCGGCCAGCCGCGTGGGCCGGGCAAAGCGCCGGTTGTAGGGGCAGACCTGTTGACACAGGTCGCAGCCGAAGATCCAGTTGCCCATCAGCGGCCGCAGCTCGTGGGGAATCGGCCCGCGCAGCTCGATGGTCAGATAGCTGATGCAGCGCCGGGCATCCAGCAGGTGCGGCGCGACAAAGGCGTTGGTGGGGCAGATATCCAGACAGCGAGTGCAGGCGCCGCAGCCTGGCAGCGTGTTGTCTGAAGTGTGCTGCTGGCGTGAAACGTGAAAGGTGAAACGTGCGACCGCCTCGGGTATCAACAGCACAGCCAGGAAGGTCCAGGAACCCAGCCGGGGGTTGATCAGGCAGGTGTTCTTGCCGATGAAGCCCAGGCCGGCCTCCTGCGCCCAACTGCGTTCCAGCACCGGCCCGGCGTCGACGTAGGCCCGTCCCAGGGTGGTGCGGCCGCTGGCCGCGCGGATCGTTGCGTCCAGATCGAAGAGCAACGGCTTGACCACGTCGTGGTAGTCATCGCCCCAGGCGTAGGCGGCGATCAGCCCGCGGCTGGGATCGTCGCGCAGCGCGGCCGGCAGCTCGTGGGTGAAGTAGCTGGCGCCCAAGACGATGGCCGTGCGCGCCTCGGGCAAAAGCGTGCGCGGATCGGCCCGCTCCTGCGCCCGCCGCGCCAGCCAGGCCATCTCGCCCTCGTAGCCCGCGGCCAGCCACTGTTCGAAGCGCGCGCAGTCCGGGCTGGGCCCCGCCGGCGTCGCGCCGATCAGGTCGAAGCCCAGCGCATGCGCACTGTTGGCAATCAACTCGGCAAGGTCGGCCGGGCTTGCGCCTGGTTCAGCCTGAGACATCAGATACCTGACTTGAAAATAGCCGCTCGGGCCGGTCTCCGACCGAGCCCGCTACTTTCATCCACGGTTGTGCAGTCCAGCGCATGGGTGTCTGCGTTGAAAAACGGGCCGCCGGTCACATCAGCAACCGGCGGCCCGTCTTATGGCTGGGCAGTTCACGCTCAGCGCGTGGGCGTCTCGAACAGCTTCTGAAGCTGCTGCATCGTGGCCGTGTCCAGCTTGCTCTCCTTGGCCCGCTGGCGCAGCAGCGTCTTGAGCTGGTCGGGCTTGACTGCGGGCACGGTGGGGCTCTTCAGCTCCAGCTTGACATCTTTGTTCATGAACAGCGCCAGCGGCTGCACCTCCACGCTGGCCTCAGGCAGGCGCTGGGCGATGAGCTTCTGCAGCTTGGCCGCGTCGCTTTCGGCGTCCAGGCCGGGGTTGCCGATGCCCTCGTTGCTGAAGGCCAGCAGGAAGTTCAGCTTGGAGCCTTTGTGCTTCCACTTGTCGCGCTCATTGCTCACCTGCCCGGCCTGATCGCGCAGGGCAAAGGTATAGACGCCGCTGGGGCCGAGGAAGACGTAGGCCGCCGGCAGCATCCAACTGTACAGGGCATAGCGATCGTCGAAGCCTTTCAGCTCAGTGGCCAGCCTTTCATCGGGCCGCGGCGAGCGATTGAAGCGGCGCTGGTTGTAGCTGCCGATCTGCGCGGCGATGAAGCCGATGCCCAGACAGGCGAAGCTGGCCAGCACCATGCGGCTGTAGTTGGGGTTGACGGTGCCCACCAGCAGCTCCTCCCCCTGCGCGCCGTAGGCCGGCTCCATGACCAGATCGGTGAAACTGGTGAAGGCGGGGTTCTCCTGCGGCAGGCTCAGACGGGCTATGGCGGAGTTCGGCCACTGCTGGTTCACGTTGATCCAACGCTGGTTGGCTGTGGAGAAGGTCTCGGCCAGGGTGGCCATGTCCAGCCCGGCCGCGCCGACCCAACTGTTCTGCGGGTTGATGATGACCACCAGCGCGCCGGCGGCATCGACCAGCGGATACTGGCCCGAATCGATGGTCTCCTGGCTGGGCGTCACGCCGTCGATGGCGATCACGGTCACAGGATCGGCGGCCAGTTGCAGGTCGTCGAAACTCATGAAGCCGATGGCGTTGCGGTTGCGACTCACCTCACGCGCCAGGGATGCGGGGTCGTTGGCGAAGCGCAGAAAGACGCCCGGCGAGGTGCGCACGGTGATGAACAGCCCCAGCGCCAGCACGGCCAGCCCCGCCCAACTGACGATCTGGCCGATCTTGGCGCGCCGTTTGATGTAACGATCGTTGGTGTAAACTCGCATGATGTTATGTTAAGATTGGTACTTTCCCACGATCAGGCTGGCGTTTTGCCCGCCCAGACCGAAAGAGTTGGAGAGCGCGATCTTGACCGGGACCTGACGCGCCACGTTGGGCACATAGTCCAGATCGCACTCCGGGTCGGGGTTGTGGTAGTTGATGGTCGGATGGATGGTGTCGGTGTGTACGGCATAGACGCAGGCCAAGGCCTCGATCGCGCCGGCGCCGCCGAAGAGGTGGCCCACCATCGACTTGGTGGAGCTGATGGGAATCTCGTAGGCGCGCGGGCCGAAGACATCCTTGATCCCCTTGGTCTCGTGCGCGTCGCCCAGCGGCGTGCCCGCGGCGTGGGCGTTGATGTAGTCGATCTCGTCGGGGCTGAGGCCGGCGTCGGCCAGCGCGTTGATCATGCACAGTGCGGCGCCCTTGGCCTCCGGGTCAGGCGCGGCGATGTGATAGGCGTCGGCCGACTCGCCCCAGCCCAGCACCTCGGCGTAGATGCGTGCGCCGCGCGCCAGCGCGTGCTCCAGCGCCTCCAGCACGAAGATCGCCGCGCCCTCGCCGATGACAAAGCCATCGCGCGTGGCGTCGAAGGGCCGGCTGGCGCGGGGCGGATCGTCGTTCTGCGTCGTCGATGCCCGCATGGCCTCGAAGGTGGCGAAGAAGACCTCGGAGATCATGCCCTCGGTGCCGCCGGCGATCATAACATCGGCCGCGCCGCGCCGGATCTCCTCCGTGCCCACGCCGATGGCCTGGGTGCCGGCCGCGCAGGCTGTCACCACCGTGTTCAGCGGGCCGCGGCAGCCGAAGGCGTTGCTGATGTGGAAGGCAGGCATGTTGGGCAGGCCGTTGATCACATCCACCGGCCGGCTGCGCATCCGGCCGGCCGTGACGCCCGACTTGATCATGTCGACGAACATGTCCTGGCCGCCCACGCCGGTGCCCAGGACCACGCCCCGGCGCGTCGGATCCTCATTCTGCCAGTCCAGGCCAGAATCCTCCACCGCCTCGTGCGCGGCCACCACCGACATCTGCGAGCAGCGGGCCATGCGCCGCACCTCCTTGCGGGGGATGCGCAACTCGGGGTTGAAGTTCTTGACCTCGCCGGCCACCCGGCTGTCGTAGAGGGTGGCGTCGAACTGGGTCACCGCGGTGATGCCCGACTGGCCAGCCACCAGCGCGGCCCAGGTGTCGGTGGCGGTGTTGCCCACCGGCGTGACCGCGCCGATGCCGGTGATCACCACGCGGCGGCGCTTGCGTTCGGTGACGCCGTTGATGGCCGACTTCAACGCGGCCAGCAGGGCGTCGTCAGTCAGAGGAGGTTGGCCGTTCGTCTGATGGCCGTTCAACCCATTCAGCTCGTCGACCAGAGCGTGCCGGACGTTGGCCGGCAGTCTTTGCAGGGTTTCTTGTAGTGTTGGCATAGAGTTTACTCGCTGGATGAAAAAGCTAATCTGTCAAACACCGCCAGAAGTTCAACTTCTCGGAGAAGTTCAACTTCTCGGAGAAGTTCAACTTCTTCGGAGTGAAATTCTTCGTCCCAGGGCTGTCAATTCTGGCTGAGGCCGGCGCGAATCTGGCCGGGAACGTCGGTGCGCACCGCCTCGCTGGCCACTTTGATGGCGCTGCGCACCGCTCGGGCATTGGAGCGGCCATGGCCGATGATGCAAATGTGGTTCAGGCCGAGCAGCACCGCGCCGCCATACTCAGCATAGTCCATGCGCTGGCCAAAGGCGCGGAAGGCCGGCTTGGCCAGCAGGCCGCCCAGCTTGGTGCGGGTGGTGCGCATGATCTCCTCGCGCAGGCCCTGGACGATCAGCGACGCGACCCCTTCGGAGAGCTTGATGATCACATTGCCGGTGAAGCCATCGGTGACCACCACGTCGGCGGCGCCGGCCGGGATGTCCTTGCCCTCCAGGTTGCCGACGAAGTTGAGGCCGGGCGTGGCTTTGATCAGGTCGTAGGCTTCCTTGACCTCGATATTGCCCTTGCCCTCCTCCTCGCCGATGGAGACGATGCCGACGCGCGGGCTGGCCAGTCCCAGCATGCTTTTGGCGTAGATGTTGCCCATCGCCGCAAACTGCTGGAGGTAGATCGGCTTCCAGTCGGTGTTGGCGCCGATGTCCAGCAGCAGGCAAGAGCCGCTTTTGGTGGGAAACCGGGTGGCCAGCGCGGGCCGGTGGATGCGCCGCTGGCCGTCCAGCTTGATGCGCCCCAGCTCGAAGAGGGCCACGGCCAGCGCGCCGCCGGTGTTGCCCATGGTGACAAACGCGTCGGCCTCGCCCTGCCTGACCAGCCGCATGCCCACGTGCATGGAGGATTGCGGCTTGCTGCGCACCACATCGCCCGGCTTGTCCTCCATGGTGATCTCCTGGGCCGCGTCCACCACGGAGATGGAGAGACCGGCGCGGTCATGTCTGGCCAGCTCCGGCCGTATTTTGGCCTCCTGGCCCACCAGGATCAGCGCCAGACCCAGCTCGCGGGCGGCCTCGACCGCGCCGGCCACGGTCACCTCAGGGCCAATGTCGCCGCCCATGGCGTCCACAACGATTTTCATGACATCTCCTGCATCACGCCCAACGCCATCAGGCCCGGGCCGGCCAGGGCAGCCAAAACGGCGCCCAATTCGACGATCACCAGCTCGCTGACGTTGAGCGCCGCGCGCACGTCCGGCTCAAAGGCCTGCGCCTCTTCCAGCACGTTGGCGTGGGCAATGGCCACCCGCACCGGCCGGTCGGCCACCTGGCTGCGCACCCGCTCGATCAATGCGGCCTTGGCGCTTTTGCGTCCACGCTCGCGGCCGATGGGCTGGAGCAGGCCATCGCTGAGCATCAACATCGGCTTGATGCTGAGCAGTGTGCCCACCATGCCCTGGATCGGGGAGAGGCGGCCGCTGGCCACCACGTAGCGCAGGGTGTCCACGGTGAACACTGTCACCAGGCTGTCGCGCAGGGCGGGCAAGGCAGCCACGATCTCGTCGTGTGGCCGGCCCGCCTGGGCCAGCTCAGCCGCGCGAATCGTCTGCCAGCCGGCGTCCATGGAGATGCCGGCCGTGTCCCAGACAGTGACCGGGATCTCCGTCTCCTGCTGCGCGGCCTGCACCGCCGAGTTGAAGGTGCCGCTGAGCTTGCTGGTGACGGCGGTGATGATCGCGCTGCTGGCGCCCTCGGCCTTGAGCTGCCGCAAGGCGTCGATAAACTGGCCGGGCGAAGGCTGGGTGGTGGTGGGCAGCGGCGCGCCCTTGGGCAGGGCAGCCAGGCGCTGGTAGAACTCAGCCTCGCTGATCTCGACCTTGTTGAGATAGACCTCGTCGCCGAAGATCAGGCTGGCCTGGCACTCGACAATGCCCAGGCGCGCCAAATGCGTTTCAGGCACATTTTGGCTGGAATCGCAGATGATGCGGACGGTCACGACAGATGCTCCTACGCAAGATAGAACACGACGCCGGCCCACAAGATGCGGCGGCGCCATGAACTGCGCTAACCTGCCAGTATCCACAGCGCGCGGGGTTCTGTCAAAACAAGGACGGAGAATCAGCGCGTCCAGGTTCAAGCATACCGCGGCGCACCGCTCTGGCCGGTCTCCGACCGAGCCAGTTCCCTCCGCGCATTGCTCGGGCCGGTCTCCGACCGAGCCAGTTCCCTCCGCGCATTGCTCGGGCCGGTCTCCGACCGAGCCAGCTCCCTCCGTGCATTGCTCCGGCCGGTCTCCGACCGAGCCAACTCCCTCCGCGCATTGCTCTGGCCGGTCTCCGACCGAGCCAGTTCCCTCCGCGCATTGCTCGGGCCGGTCTCCGACCGCGAGCCAACTCCCTCCGCGCATTGCTCTGGCCGGTCTCCGACCGAGCCAGCTACGTTTCAGCCACCATGTAGGGCCGTGTCCGACACTCCGATGGATGAAAACAGCGGGCTCGGTCGGAGACCGGCCCGAGCGGGGGCGGGAGCGGTCGGAGACCGGCCCGAGCACCCATTTCCCAGTCAACGACATCAGACCGAAACCAATCGCACCTCGGTGCGTAATACATCATGGTAGCCGCGCCGCGCTGGCGGCGCGACCTGTTCCAACCACAAAAGGAGACCTTCTCATGGAAAAACGACTCTATCGCTCCCGCAACGACCGGGTGCTTTCCGGCGTGTGCGCTGGCCTGGGCAACTACTTCAACATCGACCCCGTTTTGGTGCGCGTCCTGGCGGTCATCCTCGGCTTCGTTTCCTTCGGCACCTTCCTGCTGCTCTACCTGGTGTTGGCGCTGATCATTCCGCTGGAGCCGGAGCAGGCGCTGACGCCCAGGGAAGAACAGACGGTGATCGACCAGAAATAGGCGCCGCGCCCCGATCGGGGCCACCGAGCCAACACCGCCCATGGACCTTGCCAACATCCGCGCGGCCATCCCTGCGCTGGCCCACAGCATCTACCTCAACACCGGCACCTTCGGCCCCATGCCCACGCCGGTGGCCGACGAAATCCGCCGCGTCTACGGCGAGATCGAGCGTCAGGGCACCTTCACACCCGACATCTTCTGGCAACTGGAGCTGGAAGGCTTCGAGAGGACGCGCCGGCAGGTGGCCAGCCTGCTGCACGCCGACCCAGCCGAGATCGCCCTGACCCGCAACGTCACCGACGGCATCAACATCGTCCTGCACGGCCTGCAGTGGCAGCCGGGCGACCAGGTGATCGTGACCGACCATGAGCATCCCAGCGGTACCGTGCCCTGGCTGGCGCTGGCCGAGCGGGCCGGCGTGGAGCTGCGCTGGCTGGAGCTGACCGACGACCCCGACGAGATCGCAGCGCGCTTCGAACGTCTGCTGAGCCCCAGGACCCGGCTGGCCCAGCTCAGCCACGTCTCCTGCCTGACCGGCCTGCGGCTGCCCATCGAACGGCTGAGCCGGCTGGCCAGGCAGGTCGGCGCGCTGACCCTGGTGGACGGCGCGCACGCCGAGGGGCAGTTCGCCGTGGACGCGCCCAGCCTGGGCTGCGACTTCTACGCGGCCTGCGGCCACAAATGGCTGCTGGGCCCGCAGGGGGTGGGCATGCTCTGGATGCGCCGGGAGCATGTGCCGCGGCTGCGCCCTATCTGGCTGGGCTGGGACGTGGGGCAGCCCTTCGACCGGGCCAGCCGCAGCTATCAGTTGCAGGAGACGGCCGCGCGCTTCGAGCAGAGCACACGGGCCTGGCCGCTCTACCTGGCCTTCGGCAAGGCCATCGAGTTCATCGAAGCGGTGGGGCTGGCGGCCATCGAGGCGCGGGTGCAGGAGCTGCGCCGCAGCTTCATCAGGAACCTGACCGCCATGCCGGGTGTGACCCTGCTCAGCCCGCATGCTGCGGCGCTGGGCACCGGCCTGGTGACGGTGCGCGTGGCCGGCTGGCCCTGCGAGGCATTGCAGCAGCGGCTGTGGGAGCGACAGCACCTCACCACCAACGTCATCCGCGAGTATGACGCCCTGCGTTTCTCGCTGGCGTTCTTCACGTCGCAGCCAGAGCTGGCCGTCGCCCTGGCGGCCCTGGACGACGTGGCGCATTGACTCAGAAACCGGGTTTTTTCGGCAAAAACCCGGTTTCTTTTTCTCTTCCAGGCCAGCGGGGGCGCGGGTTGTTGACGCAACTTGTCACTCGCGCTACAATGGGGGCGTTGTGATGTGGCTTGCGGCCGGCCCATTGGGTTGCGCTGCCCGCCGCCCTCCCCGTGATCTCCGCACCCGATCAGCTTCTTTCCGGCCATGACACCAACCGACCTCTACGAATCGATCGTCCGCCGCATCGCCGACCTGAGCGAGGAGAGCTTGCAGCAGCTTGCGCAATTCATCGCGTTCCTCAAGTGGCAGGAGGAACAGTGGCGCGAGTGGGATGACAACGAGCTGCGCTTCGATGCAGACGCCGACGAGGCGACCGCTGCGCCGGCGACCGGCCGCGCCAGCCGCTGGGTCTGCGACCTGATCGAGCAGTTCGACCAGGCCACGGTGACCGCCACCCAAAACAGCCAAGGCATGGAAGTGCGCGTGGCGCCGGCCGTCTGCGGGCTGGAGCAGCGGCTCTCCATCTGGCAGCATCCGCCCACAGCCGGCGCCGCAGTGGTGCAGTATCAGCTCCACGTGCCGGCCGATGTGACGCGGCTGCGTTTTCGCGCCAAGGTGGGCATCCGCGACGGCTCGTTGATCGCCGAAAGCCGCGACAACTACGTGGCCTTTCGCCTCTACGTCAACGGCGCGCGGCTGTGGAGCACCACCAAGAACAGCGTCGCCTGGGATGATGTCTCGGTGGACCTGCCCACCCTGGCCAGCCAGTCCATCACCGTCCAGCTCGTCACCGATGGCCTGGGCGACGCGCGCTGGAACTGGGCGGTGTGGGGCACGCCGCTGCTGGTTGGCGAGTAGAGGACGGGTAGATTCGGCGGAAAGTCGGCGGCCCCTGGGCTCACGCCGGTTGGCGTTGCCGGCGAAATCGGTATAATCACGTTAGTGCTGTATGACTCGATCGATTAGTGTGAGGTTGCAATGAGAAGCGAAATCGATACACCGATG
>JACSRL010000839.1 GCA_014879765.1 Anaerolinea sp.
TGTACCTTGAGGATGGCGAAGTCGATGACGTACTTCGCGTTGGCTATCGCCTGCAGGATGTAGTCCTGGCTCTTGCCGTTGGCCTCGCTGGTGCTCCAGTAGAGCGGCACGGTGCTCTTGGCCGCGGCCGTGCGCCCCATCCCGCCGCGCGCGTCCATGTAGACCACGTTGGGGAAGGCGCTGTGTACCGGGTTGTAGAGCTCGTTGACCCACAGGCCGGTGGAATCGCCGATGGTGATGTTGGACTGCGCCACCCCCACCACGTTGACCAGTTGGTCCAGCAGGGCGATCATCAACTGCGGCGACTGGCCGATGTAGGTCCAGCCGGTGGTCGCGCCGGCGCCCAGGCAGGTGATGTTCCAGTTGTAGCTGCTGTTGGCGCAACTGTTGGAGTGGGAGGTGGTCAGGTTGACCTTGATGAAGACCTTTTCGCCCGCCTGATAGCCCGCGCCGCCGTTGAAGCTCTGGAAGATGGTGTTCCAGGCCGCGCTGCTGGTGCTGGCGCCAGCATAGCCGGTCACCGCCCACTCCATCAGGTCGTTGGCCTTGGACTGGCTCACCTGATCGTACCAGCGCTGGCCGGCGGCGGTGGTGGAGCCGTTCCAGACGGTCACAGTGGGGTCATAGGCCCAGGCCACGCGGCCGGGCGCGGCGCCCTTGGCCACGCCGATGGGCTGGTTGACCGGGTGCGGGGTGTATTCGACGCGTTCGGGCGTCTGGCCGGCATAGATCGCGCTCTGCACGCTGAACAGGGCCCACAGCACCCCGGCCAGCGCCAGCGCCACGGCCAGTCCGCCGGTCAGCCAGCGCGCCTGGCGGAACTGGCGACGTGCGCCGCCGAAGGCAACGCTGGCGCCCAGGATGCCGGCCAGCCAGAGCACGAAGCCCGAGGCCAGCGGCATGGCCACCTGCTGGCAGGGATAGGCCGCGCGGCTGGGCTTGGGCACGACCCGCACCAGGAACCAGACCAGCGCGGCCAGGCCGACGAGCGGCATGAAAATGCGCGCCCAGCCTTCCGGTTGGCGCACACCGACAATCCGGCCCGTCTTGGGACAGGTGCGGAAGAGTTGGGTTTTCAGGAAGTTCATGGTCATACACTCCGATTCCAGCGACAAGCCATGCAGAGAAAGCTCGCAGTGGCGACTTGAGTCGCCGGACAGGCCAGAAGCAGCTCAAGCCGCCACTACGAGGGGAGCAGGTTCTCAGATTCTATTGAAGCGTCACGTTGCTGAAGGTGACGGTCGAAAGCGCCGAGTTGTTGTGCGAGGTCACTGCCAGTCCCACGTACACCGTGGCGCCCATGCTGATGGTCCGGCTGGAGATCTTCGTCCAGGTCGTGCCGTTGGCCGAGCGATAGCTGGTGAAGGTGTTGCCGGAGCGCACCAGGCGCAGCCAGACCGGCGCGGCCCCGCTGCCGCCGCTGAGGTCGGTGGAGCTGCCGCCGGTGCTGCTGCGGTACTGCATGCGCCGGCCGTTGCTGGGCGTGACGATGGTCATGGCGTGGCGAGAGTTGGCCGCCAGGCTCTCGCGTATCATGACGCCGGCCTTGGCCCATCCATCGCTGTTGCTCTGTGTCACCACCCGCGCGGTGATCGTGCCGTTGCCGCTCAGGGTGCGATAGACAAAGCGGAACTGGTCGGATGTGCCCCAGATGTCCGCGCCGGAGCCGGCCACGGTCCATGTGCCGTTGTTGTAGCTGGCGCTGCCCGCGAGGCTGGGCGCGCCGACATTTTGCGTCTGCCACGGCGCCGGCAGTCCACCCGCCGGGGTGGCCGTGGGCGTAGGCGTCGGCGGGACGGGGGTCGCGGTCGGCGGCACAGGCGTCGCAGTGGGCGGCA
>JACSRL010000840.1 GCA_014879765.1 Anaerolinea sp.
GGGTGGGGGTCGGCGTCGGCGGGATGGGCGCGTAGGCCAGGACCAGCCCGACGCCGCTGCCGATGGGCCCGCCGCCGCCGGTCCCGGCGATGTTCTCCGCCGGCGAGCCGGGCGTCAGGTCAGCCTGCCAGAGGCCGCAGGCCTGCAGCCAGTAGACCTTGCCGCCGGCCGCGTCTACCGTCAGGGCGTAGGGCTGGCCGCTGTCCGTGCAGATGAAGCTGGGCGGCGCGCCGCTGGAGATGGTCACCACGTTCTGGTTGAGGCCGGTCAGGTCGGCGCGCTTGATATTGTGCGAGCCGCTTTCCGTCCAGTAGACCCACTCGTTGGGGCCGTCGATGTAGATCCCGTCGATCGTGCTTCCGGTCCCGGAGACCACCGTCTGCTGCGCCCCGCCGGGAACGAGAGGGATGCGGTAGATGTCGCCGCTGCTGCTCCAGTAGGCGACGCCGCGTTCGGCGTCCAGCGCCAGGCCGGCCGAGCTGTCGGCGAAGACCGGCAGGGTGGTCAGCGTCAGCGTGGCGAGATTGTAGCTCTGAATGCCGCCCAGCATCCGCCAGACCAGCCGGCTGGCCACCGGGTCGAAGGCCAGCGTCTGAGGGTAGTTCAGGCTGCCGATCACCACCGCCTGCGCCGAGCCGTCCAGGTTGGCGCGCATGATGCGGCCGTTGTTGCGTTCGGCCCAGTAGAGGATCTGGTTGGCGGCATCGACGGCCACGCCGCCGGCCGCGCTGTTGTTGAAGGCATCGGCCACCTGCGCGCCGCTCGGCGGATCGAGCCAGGGCGAGACGCCCAGCAGGCGCGCGGCCATGATCTGTCCCGTGATTTGGCGCGACCAGAAGAGCTTCTTGCTCCAGAAGGCAGCGGGCGGCGTGGCCGTCGCGTCGCTGCGGGTCGGCGTCGCGGTCGCGGTGAAGGTGGGCGTCGCCGTCGGCGTGGCGGTGAAGGTCGGGGTGGCCGTCGGCGTGTGGGTGGGGGTCGGCGTCACCGTCGGCGTGTGGGTGGCCGTGGGGGTAGCCGTCGGCAGCGGCCCGTAGACCAGCGCCGGGTGGCTGTTGAGAACGGTGTAGCCGGTGGTGAAGGCGGCCACGCCGCTGCCGTCCAGGTTGGCGCGGAAAACGCTGGAACCGAACTCGGTCCAGACCATCTGGCCGCCGGCCACGTCTACGTGCAGGCCGGAGATGTCCGCGCCGCGGGTGACCAGGGTCTGCAAGTTTTGTCCATCCAGGTCGGCGCGGCGGATCACCCGCGCCATGCGCTGGCTCCAGTAGACTTTTTCGGCGTAGGGGTCCAACTCCAGGCCGAGGATGGTGTCGCCCAGGCCGGTCACTACGTCCTCGCGGCCGCTGCCATCCAGGTTGACGCGGCGGATTGCGCCCCCCTCGCTGTAGTAGAGCTTGCCGCGCTCCGGGTCCAGCGCCAACGCGCCCAGGCTGCTGCTCAGGCCGGGCAGCAGGGTGACGGGATCGGAGCCGTCCAGGTTGGCGCGGCGCACCGAGCCGCCCCACCACGAGCCGTTCCAGAAGGAATCGAACCAGTAGAGCTGGCCGTTGACCGCGTCCACCACCAGATCGGCCGGGTTGTACAGGTCGTTGCGCAGCACCGTCACCCCGGAGCCGTCCAGGTTCATGCGCATCAGCCGGCCGTAGCTGCGGTTGTAGTAGGCCTCAGTCCAGTAGATCTGGTCGGTCAGCGGATCGACGGCGATGCCGGAGGGGTCGGCCCACGGGTCGGAGTAACGCTGGCGCACGTCGCTGCCGTCGTCATAGGCGGACTGAATGAACAAGAAGCCGTCGGACCAGTAGACCAGCTTGGCGCGCGCTGCGGGGGTGGGGG
>JACSRL010000341.1 GCA_014879765.1 Anaerolinea sp.
CCAGCAGCAGGCCGTGGCCGGGTCGTGTCGCGTTCCCGCAGGGTAGCGGTTGCCTACCCATCCGTCACCGACCCGGCGCGTCTGCCAGCAGCAGGCCGTGGCCGGGTCGCGTCGCGTCCCGGAGGCTGGCCGGTACTGACAGCCAAGGGGGCATAGCAGTTGTCGCCAACCCGGCGCGCGTCTGCCAGCAGTAGACTGCCGTCGGGTCGTTTCGCGTCCCCGGCTATGCGTCGGGCAATCAACTCCCGGAGGTGTGTGATGAAGCTCAAGCGTCTGGCCCGCTCGTGGGGCGAGGAAGTGGTCATTGGCGAAGGCGCGCGCGTGGCCCGCGTCTACGCCAGCGCCAAGAAGGTCACCGTGGACTTGTCGCAGGTGCGGGACGAGACCTGGGACAGGTTTGTGAAGGTGCAGGCCAAGTACCCTGGCTGCACCAAGATTGAGTTGCCGCCGGATGCGGATGTCGAGGCCATCATCCGCTTCTGGTTGGGCTAGCAGATAGGCCCCTGTGCTCGCCAGTGGGTGCAGGGGCCTGTCCTTGTGGAGGTGTGTGATGATCGTAGTCGAGTTCGAGGGTGTCCGGCACTACGGCAAGCCGGGCTGGTCTGAGCGCCCTGTCAGGGTGCGTGAGGACTTCGGCGAGTGGCGGCCTGTCAAGGATCGGGACGGCAAGAAGATTGCTGCCTGGCTGGTCAAGCACGGCTACCGGGTGCTCAACATGGTAGGCCGCAGCCACGACCATAGCTCCTACCGCGAGTGGTGGGGACTGGTCGGTGTATTCCCGATGGAGACCAACGAGCATGGGGCGCTGAAGCTGATGCCCCCTGAGGTCATCCGGGAGACGTTCCAGGCGTTCCGCGCGCAGGTGGAGGCGGCCGCCGCAGCCTAGAAACCCCCAGCCCAGGGCTTGTCCCTGGGTATGGGTCTTCCCACATCCTTCTCTATCCCTGGTGGGAACCGATGACGGCAGGGAGAGCAATCCTCATCCTGGAGGCTGGCCAGGTATCAACAGCCCTGGAGGTGTGCGATGGCAGAGTTTCTGTTGGTGGTAGAGAGGCTGATGGCGGACGGCGCCGACGCTGCCATGATGGTAGACGAGTCGACCTACAAGGGCGCCATGTTCGGCTGCGCATTCGTCGAGCCAGTGCATGGCTATGTCTGGTGCGACCGGCATGGCTGGGTGCGCAGCGACGAGGCCTGTGTCTGTGACGACTGCGTTTGGGAAGCGTTGCAGGCACAGGCAGAGGCCCTGCAGAAGCAGCACGCCGCCGAGTTCGGTGAGGACTGGCTCGATGAGGGCGACCACGGCGAGATGGCCTATCGCCGCATCAACGCCCGCGAGAAGGCCGAGTTCCCGCATGGCGAGTTCGACGATGGTGCTCATTGGCGCGAGCCGGCGCAGGCCCTGTGCCCGCTGTCGCCTGGCCAGTGGGCGTGCGAGCCGTGCGGCGATCCAGACGACGGGACCGACCGCCTAACCGACGAGGAGGAGGAAGACCTCTTCTTCTACTGGCTCTACGACGAGTCGGGCCAGTACGATCCTGTCGGCCGCTGCCGCTGCGGTGGCATTGTCGTCACCCAGCCTGGCACCATGCGGGTGGTCTGCGTCGAGTGCGGCGCGGACTACCCCGAGTCGCCGGGTTGGGAGTAGCCTCTCGCCTGCCCGCCCCCCGTAGGGCGGGCACCCCCTTGGCGCGGAACCGGAACCGGGTTCCGCGTCAGGCGGGTGTCCACTCACGGACGCCTATCCCCAACCCTTGCCCGGCCGCGCGCCGGGCTTTCTCTTTCCGGAGGTGTATCCATGTTCGCACTGTTCGTCGTTCTCGTCTACCTGGCCGGCATTCCCTTTGCAGCCGGCGTCATCGGCGAGAAGTGCGGCAAGGGCGATTGGGCCTTTGCTGCCTTCATCGGTCTCATGTCCTGGGCCGGTACCGGGCTGTTTGTCGGCATGATGCTGGCGATGTTTGCAGCAACCAAGATCTACAACGCCGGCATGTGGGCGTCCGAGCGCCTGGGCGACCTGGACTGGTAGCCGCAACGGGCGGCATAACCCGTGAAGGGCCTGTGCGATAGGCCCTGTGCCGGTGCAAAACCGGCGTCTATCCCCAACCCTTGCCCGGCCACCGCGTCGGGCTTTCCGTTTCCGGAGGTGTATCCATGTTTCAGCAGACAATCGTCATCGGCAACCTGGGGAACGATCCCGAGGCCCGCTGCACGCCCACCGGCAAGTGGGTGACCCACTTCTCGCTGGCCGTCAACGAGCGCTACGGCGAGAAGGAGACCACCACCTGGTTCCGCGTCGAGGCCTGGGGCAAGCTGGGCGAGCTGTGCCAGCAGTACCTGGCCAAGGGCCGCCTGGTCATGGTGGTGGGCCGCGTGAGCGCCAATGCGTTCACCGGCAACGACGGCAAGGCCCGCTGCTCGCTGACCTTGACCGCGCAGACGGTGAAGTTCCTGGGCGCCGGCAAGGGTGGCCAGGACGTGGAGGCCCACGCCGACCAGCCGGCCGACCAGCCGGCCGAGGACGACTGCCCCTTTTAGGCTGTCCTGACAACTGAATACCACAACCGAATAGGTGTAGGCGTTGGCCCATGACGCTCGAGCCGGGTGCGAAGCCGGGCGGTTCTTGTTGCACGGCCGCCAGTCGTGCGGGGTCTCAGCCGAGACCCGCCACCGTTGTAGCCGGTGGTACTGCGGCAAATGGGTCGCAGTAGGCGTGGCGGTTTTCCCATTCCTGGAGGTGTACCATGTTGGCAGTGTTCGTTTTGATCTACCTGGTCGGCATCCCTTTCGCAGCTGGCATCCTGGGTGAGAAGTGTGGCAAGGGCGATTGGGCCTTTGCTGCCTTCATCGATTTCATGTCATGGGCGGGTGCAATCCTGTTCATCGGCATGATCTTCGCCATGTTCGCTGCTACCCGGCTATACCGCGCCGGTATGTGGGCATCGAACCTGTTGTTTGATCTGGACTGGTAGACGGTCCATCTACAACCTAACCTCTCTTCCCGACCGGAAAGCCTTGAGCTTGCCAGGAGGAGGGGCAGTCGCGGTAGCTTTGCCGCCCGATGAGGCCCTTCAGCAAGGCCGAAACTGGAACATCTCACCCGAAAGGAGGGCCGCCGCCATGGCCCTACTGCCACGCGCTGGACCCGCCGCTGTGACGACCCAGCCGCTTACCACGACTGCACCGCCGGCCGCCGCGGACGTTCAGGGCGACGCCGCGTCCTGGTGGCTGTCCACCGAGAGGATGACCATCTGCGTTGACCTGGACGCAGCCGGCATCATCGTCGCCGCTCCACCCGTCGCGCGCAAGTTCATCGGCCAGCCGGCCAAGAACCTGGGCAACTGGCTGCGCCGCCAGCCCGGCTTCCGCTGCCAGAAGCTGTAACCCAACCCACCCAGCGGCTGACGCTCATGCGGCCGGTCGCGCGAAGCGGCGGGTTGTAGGCGGCGCGGGACTGCGCGCGACCGGGCTGCCAGCGGGCGCGAAGCTGCTGCGCGACCGGGCTGTCAGGCGACCAGGACCGCGCGGCCGCAGGACGGCAGGCGACCAGGACCGCGCGACTGCGATGTGATTTGGGGGCGGGCGAGGCAGCTCCTTTGCTGTACTTCCTTCCCCTGTCCCCACGTTCAACGTTATGTTTACCCACAACCCGCACCACACCTAGTGGGCACCTGGGTCACCAACTGCTAAATGCCCCCTTCGCGGTCTGCGGCCAGCATTGCCCGGTCTACGCGTACCACATCGGGCCGCTGGCTGTCGAGGATCGGGTAGACTGCAACCTGCCTTGGGCGCTGACAGTGCGAACGCGGTAGAGTGGCAGAGGCGCCCCCTTCGCTTCAACTCTACTTCACTTCTACTCGCGGCATCTACAAGCGTTGGGCCTCAGTCGTCGCGGTCAACGATTGAGGCGCTCATTCCCTACTTCAGTTCTACTTCAGTTCTACTTTTCCACGTTTCCCTATCCCAGCCGGCACCTGGGTCACCAACTGCTGGAGGTGTTTCCATGTCTCGCTATGCAACCACTGTTGAGGCGCGCTTTGTAGAGCGAGCCTTTCAGCAAGCAGGCGTGTCTCTGACACTCGAGGATGAGGACGTCTGCCTGTTCTTCGGCTATGACTATCCCTTGGCTGTGTACTTCCTCGACGTGGAGGATGGCACGGAGTATCACGAGTTCGGCTACGGCGGCCGCGGGTTCGTGCTGGGTAAGCGCCTGACCAAGGGCCAGATGCTGGAAGTCGCCGGCGTCATCCTCACCGAGGTTTGCTGCGACCGGCTGATGGCCTTTCAGGACGCCGTTGCCCTGGACTTGCCGGTGTAGGGGGTTGCCATGCCATACGATGTTCGGGTTGTTTCAGGAACGCTGGGACGCCGCATGATCGTCGCGCGGGAAGGCGGCGGCCCGGTGCGCTGCGGGTGGGACGCCTTGCAGCGGCTCAAGAACGAGTACCTGGGAGAAGAGGTGTGTGCAGTGGAAGTCTTCCCGCCGCAGAGCGAAGTCGTTGACGAGGTGAACTGGCGGCACCTGTGGGAAGTACAGGATGCACCATCCCTGCTGCGGCGTGCTTGACAGGAGGCTTGCCATGACAGATGTCACGCTCACTGTCACTGATCTGCCTGTAGCCGAGTTCGATGGCGAGCAGATCAGCTTCGCTCAGCTGGTGCAGTTGATTGGCGAGGATGCGGCCGGCGATCTGCTGCGCCGTAGTTATCGCGATCTGGGCTGGATCGTGGACCGGTACATGCTATCCGGCCTGTGGTTGTGGGTGGACGTCAGTTGGGAGGGTGGAGAGCAGCCGGTGATCCGGCACCACTACGGGGAGTAGCTTCCTTGCCCGGCCTATGTGCCGGGCGTTTCTTTGCCAGTGAGAGGCGGCTTTCCCTGGCAGAGAAGCGCCCGTCACGGGGTGCTGTCGTAGCCCCTGCGGGGGCATCCGTTCCCAATTCATATCTGGAGGTGAACCCATGATCCACTTGAACGCCTACATCGTTGACATCCCAGCGGATCGCTTCGAGGAGCTTCACGACGCAATCATCGAAGCCATCGAAGCTATTGGCGGCGCGATGTGGGCCACATGGCAACTGCCCGCAAACGTCACCGCGGTCGACACGCAAGACGAGCCAGATGAGGTGCCCCATGAAGCCTAACCGCGACATCGCCATCATCAGCACGGCCGGCAGTCGCACTGAGCCGGACGAAGACTTCCCTGGCTGCGAGCTGCTGGGGAAGGCTGTGATCGTCGTGGCTGAGCTGTTGATGGGAAGGCGAGAGCCTGTTCCCTACGTGAAAGGGCAGGTTGTCCGAGTGTACCCTGAACGCGGCATCGCTATCGTCCAGCTCGAGAGCGGTGCGATTGCCGCCTACTTTGACGATCTTCGCCGAATTGACGACCTTCAAGAGGTGCCCCATGAAACCTAATCGCATCATCGTGGCGGGTGGGAGAGACTTCTCTGACATCGATCTGATGGAAGAGAAGCTTAATCACCTGCTACAGAAACGCTTGCCGGAGGATACGGCAATCATCTCCGGCATGGCCAACGGCGCCGACACCCTAGGTACCCACTGGGCAGAGCAGCATGGATTTGAGGTGATGCGTTTTCCTGCGGACTGGACCATGTATGGCCGATCCGCCGGGTACAAGCGCAATCACGAGATGCTGGCGGCTGCAACTGGTCTTGTCGCCTTCTGGGATGGCCGGTCGCGCGGCACAGATCACATGATCCAGATCGCGCGTGAGGCGGGCATCAAGGTCGTCGTCATCCGCTACTAGCCGGAACCTAGTTCCGAGATCAAGGAGGTGTATCGTGTCTCTCGTTGTTCACTGCCAGCGCGCTCACTACGACGTCTACATCGGGCGCGGCCAGGGCAGCATCTTCGGCAATCCCTTCACCCACAAGGAGGGGACGCAGGCCGCGGTCGTTGTGGGATCGCGCGAGGAGGCCATTCAGGCGTTCCGCGATTGGCTGGCGGGCGCAGCGTGGCAGGACGTGGAGCCGGAGCGCCGGCAGGCCATCCTGGATGCCATCCCCAGCCTCAAGGGTAAGGTGCTAGGCTGCTGGTGTGCGCCCCTGGCTTGCCACGGACATGTCCTGGCAGAGCTGGCCAACGGCAAGCCTGCGTCCAAGCTGCCCATCGTGCCCCCAGGCAACATCTTCAGCGGCGAGCGCAGCGCGCGGACAGTGCTCACCAACCCCACCGAGCTGGCTCGCAAGAAGGGCAACCTGCGCCACAGCTACCCGGTGGAGATCGACGGCGTGACTTACCCCGACGCAGAGGACGCATACCAGCGCCTGAAGCGGGGCCTGAGCCACTTCACCGACATGGACGAGCGCGAGGCCCTGTGCTACCGCGTCATCGAGGCCAAACTGCGACAGCACCCGCAGTTGGTTGAGTTCATCACCGTCAACGGCGGGGTGCAGTGGCTGGCCCAATGCCGGCACTTCACTGGCGCGCGTACCCTGGCTTTCTCTGAATGGGAAGGCGTTGGGTTGGAGAGCGCGTTCATCCGCTGCCTCGTCAGGGCATATCGGACCGTGACCAGCTAACCCATCCTTCTAGCCCAGTCTCGTGCTGGGCGCTTCTCTGTCCGTGAGGCGCGTGTTCGCGGCCAGAGAAGCGCTCACCCTGCGCAGTCATAGCCCCGGTCTGCCAAGCCAGCCGGGGCATTTTCGTTCAAGCTTCGGAACCGGTTCCGCGTTTTCCTCGGAACCGGTTCCGCGTTCAAGGAGGTGTTCCCATGCCCATGTCCACGTTCGATGTCATCGTCCACACCGACGGCGCCTGCTCGGGCAATCCCGGCCCGGGCGGGTGGGCGGCCGTCCTCTCAACCGGCGAGCGCCAGAAGGAGATCGCCGGCCGCAAACCGCACACCACCAACAACGAGATGGAACTCATGGCAGTGCTGGAAGCGCTCAAGCTCCTGAAGCGCACCGGCCTGTCCGTGGCCATCTACACCGACAGCCAGCTGGTAGTTGGCTGGTTGTCCGGTGAGTACCGCGCCAAAGAGCCGCACATCGCCCAACTGGTAGCGCAGATCAAGACCGTCGTCGAAGGCAAGTACCTGGCTCTGGACCTGTTCCACGTCAAGGGTCACTCCGGAAACGCGGGCAACGAGCGCGCCAATCGGCTCGCGCAAGTCGAGGCCCAGCGCGCCAAGCAGCAACTCCAGACCCTTGTGTCATGGGATCACGGCGATAACGATCCTGAAGGTCACTACATCATCGATCCTGCTTTCGGCAGCAAGTAGCGGGCCAGGCCCGCAAGTAACAGCAGATCGGCATCCATTGCCACCCATTCACGCGAAAGGAGCACTCTCTCATGCCTCACAACACGACGATGCAGCGCCGCTTGGACAACGTGGTCAACGCCATCGCCTCCCGCACCTGGCTGGAGACCCAGTACCAGAGCCGGGACAACGACGGCAATCCCGTCACCATCGCCCGCCAGATCCTGCCCTTCAAGATGTATCGCAGCCGCGAGGGTCAGCTGGTGGTGGATGGCTTCGACACCTACCGCGGCAGCGTCCGCACCTTCCGCCTCGACCGCTTCAAGCGGCTGGCGCGCGGCGAGCAGCACCAGGGCGAGGACCCGGCCGTCCTGCGCACGCGCGGCGGTGAGATCACCGTCTACCCCGCAGCCTGGACGCTGGTGCAGGCCCGGCCGCAGACCATCAGCCCCAAGGCGCTGGATCGCTTCCTGGCCAGCGGCTGGGCCACCCAGCCCTTCGCCGGGGTGATCGAGCCGGAGGTGCACTGATGGCAGTCCCCGACGGCCACCGCGCCAACCTGGAGACCATCTACCGCGCGGCGCGCAACAACGACCTGGCGGTGATGGAAGTGAACCGCAAGGGCAGCAGCGAGCCTGCCCATCTGCTGGTCGCGGTCGCGCGGGATGGCGATGAGTTCAACATCACCCCGCTGGCGCAGCTGTTCGACTACAACCCCTACGAGCAGTTCCTGCCATGAGCGATCTGCAGCAGATCCTGCTCATCGGTATGCTCACGTTCCTTGCCCTGGCGTGGGCACACCGGGCTACTCTCAGGCGCTGAAGCCATGAAGCGCAAGCGTTATCCCAGGCTGCCAGTCCCCGAGGGCAAGGCGCGCCAGATGCTTTCCACTGCGCTCATGCTGTGCGATGATGCCCAG
This sequence comes from Anaerolinea sp., assembly GCA_014879765.1. Taxonomy (GTDB): domain Bacteria; phylum Chloroflexota; class Anaerolineae; order JAAEKA01; family JAAEKA01; genus JAAEKA01. The sequence goes on from JACSRL010000341.1 coordinate 8,143, forward strand.
GCCGCCTGGATCGACCGCGCGGTCAAAGCCAACCAGGTTGTCGGGAGGCCCGAAGCCATCGAAGACCTCAAGCGACGGCTGGACGAAGTCATGCAGCCCAACTAGCCGCCCTGATCCCCGCCGCTTGGCGCGCGCCTTCTGGCCGGAATGCGCAGCAATTCCGCGTTCTGGGCAGAGGACGCTCTACAAGGCGCACGTCTATCCACCAGCCTCCTGTCCCGCCCGTGCACGGGTCAGCAGGGGGCTTTTCGCGTTTCAGGAGGTGTAACGTGAAGGTTCAGATCACGTACCGCGGTCAGGTACTGTCGACCACCATCCCCAACCCCACCATCGGCCAGTTCGTCACCCTGACGGCTGGCACCACCAGCATCCGCCTCTACTGGGACGGCAAGCGCTTCGTGCTGCCCCAGGCCCACGTCGTGGACGCGGCCCAGATCGTGGCCTCTGCCGTGGAGGACGTCCAGGAGGACGTCGCCCCGCGGGACCTGCCCGACTGGGTGTACGAGAGCCGCGACCCGCGCATCACGATGCTGCGGGAACAATCGGGCCCCAACTACGACGCCTTCTTTGAGGCGCGCGCGGCCGGCGCGTGGCAGCAGGCCCTGCTGATGCAGGAGATGCGCGCCGAGCGCAAGACCCGCACCGGTGCCGGCGACGACCTGGAGGCGCGCGTCTTCGCCGCCTACGCCGATCACGCAGCCAGCCATAAGGTCCCGCTGCCCTCACCGCTGGAACTGGCCGAGCTGGGCGGCGACTGGGAGCCCAACGGCGATGACATCAAGCTGGCCCTGGAGCTGAAGGGTGAGGAGGAGTGGGCCTCCGACCAGAACAGCGAGGACGCGGAAGACGATGAAGACTTCGGCGTCGAGAAGGCTGAGTGGTTGCCTGACCCCATCGGCGAGCTGATGCGCTGGGCTGGGTGGGGCAACGGCAGCGCGCTGCGCCAGGAGATGGATGTGGCTGCCCAAGCCATGGACTTCTTCGACCGCTGGTACACGATAGGGGTGAACCTTGCCCCTGAGTACCGCGCGGCGCGCGATGTCTACTTCGCCTTTGACAGCCCGGCCAAGGGCATCCTCTCCCTGCTGCGCACTTGGATGGCTGTGAGCAGCGTCGAGAACAAGTCCCACACCACTGAACTGCACTCGCTCGTGCGCGAGATCGAGGCCTCGCTGCCCCCGGAACCGGGTTCCGAACGAGCGCCGCTGCCATCCGTGTTGGCCAACATCGCCGACCAGTGGGCCGGGATGAGCGACAAACAGCGCAAGCTGGTACGCCGCATCATGCCCGAAACCCAGGTGTGGGAAGAGATGGTGTGGCGGCAGGAAGGCAAGCGTCGGGTGCGCGTCCCGGTCATCCATCGCCGCATCTCGACCCTGTGGGAGCGGTCGCAGGTGGCCGATGTCCAGGACTTCGTTGCCGAGTCGCTGGATCATTGGGAGAACCAGCGCGCAGCCAACGATGAGGTAGCCCACCCGGACGCAGATCAGCCCAAGGTGGAGGTGGCCCTGGACAACCAGACCCGCTTCCTGGACTGGGTGGCGCGCGGCGCGCTGAGCGCAACGGCCGAGGCCTCGGACGGCTTCAAGGCTGACAAGGCCAAGAAGCCCTGGCTGGGCCGGCCCACCTACCTGGTGGTGTTGGACAGCGCGCTGAAGGCCGGCGCCAACATCAACCAGGCCAAGAACCGCGCCTACGCAGCAGACACCCTGCGCCTGCCCGATCGGGTGCTGGACTGCACCGGAACCGGGTTCCGCGTCATGCTCAACGGCAAGGGGCAAGAGGGCGTGGTGCCCTTCGAGGACGCACGCCTGGCCTTCCCCCACCTGCCGGCTGCGGCCAAGGCGCGGCTGAAGGCGGTGCATGGGATGGTGCAGTAGCGCCTTGCGGCGCACAGAGACAGCAAGAGCGCAGCGGGTGCGCGGGGAGCCGCGCAAGCGGCGTAAACCCGATGATCAGGGGATGCCCGCCGAAGCTGCGCTATTGGGCACAAGTGAACCGTCCGTGTTAGCTCACCTGGACTGGTGGCACGGACGGTTCGCTTTGTGTAGTGCCCCGGATGGCCCGTTCTGTGTAGCGCCTGGCGGCGCAAGAGAGGTGAGAGGGTGGAGAAGATGGACATAGAGCAAGCGGCCTCTGCACAGGCAGGGACGGCTTCCTCTGCGGCCATCAAGGCAGTAGCGCCGATGGCGCAGTGAATGACAAGCCTGCAGCGAGCGGGCGAATGTTCTACGAGGGCTGCTGGCGCCTCAGACCAGCAAACAAGGAGATATACCATGTTCGAGCAAACCATCATCATCGGTAACTTGGGCAACGACCCGGATCTGCGCTACACCAGCGCGGGCATCCCCGTCTGCACCATGTCGGTCGCCGTCAACCGCAAGTGGACCAACGCCGACGGCACCCCTGGCGAGGAGACCAAGTGGTTCCGCGCCACCGCCTGGCGCAAGCTGGCCGAGACCTGCAACCAGTACCTGAGCAAAGGCCGCCAGGTGATGGTGATCGGCCGGGTGGCCGCCAGCGCCTTCAGCGGCCAGGACGGCAGCCCGCGCGCCTCGCTGGAGGTGACCGCGGACAGCGTGCGCTTCCTGGGCGGCGGCCGCGGCGAGGCCGCGCCGGGCGCGCCGGCCGGCAACGGCAACGGCGCTAGCGCCCACATCGCCCCCATGGAGGAAGAGGACATTCCCTTCTAGGGGCGCCCGAAACATCCGCAGGCCCGGAGTGGACAGCCGCTCCGGGCTTTTTTCTTCTATGGTAGCAGCAAGGCAACGCCTTGAGCAGAGCCAATCATGTGCCCCCCAGCTCACCTCCCTGGGGCGTGGCTGGGTTGGCTCTGCTCAGCG
>JACSRL010000435.1 GCA_014879765.1 Anaerolinea sp.
CGCCATTGTGGCCACCCCGCGCATCAACGTCGGCGGCGACCAGCGCGCCCGCACAATCCCCTGGCGTTTTGTGTTGCAGCGGGGGTAGGAGGGTGGTGGTGGTTGGTGAATGGAATTCACCGGGTGACAACATGACGTGGTGAATGGAATTCACCACCTGACAACACAAAGCGGTGAAGAATGGTGAATGGAATTCACCACCTGACAACACAAAGCGGCCTCAGCCGCTGGGACATTGCCGCCGGGATTCCGCGGCGTATTTCACGCATCACGCATCACGCCTCACGCATCACGCCTCACGTTTCACGCATCACGTTTCACGTTTCACCCCCGTCGCAGCAGCGGCTGCAGGTCGCTGCGCCCCAGCAGCAGGGCAAAGCCGGCGTAGACGGCGCCGCCCAGCACAATGCCGCCGATGGCGATCAGCCAGGGGGACCAGCCGGCGGCCGCGTTCATGAACAGCAGCAGCGCGCCGGCCATGGCCAGCGTGCCGGGCAGGGCGCGGCCCAGGCTGGCCAGCAGCCGCCGTCCCCCCAGCCCATCGACCCGCGGGCGGATCAACCAGAGCAGCGCCAGCGTTTCGACGGTGGTGGCGATGGTGTTGGCCAGCGCCAAGCCGCCGAAAGAGAGCGGCCGCAGCAGGAGCAGGCTCAGGATCAGGTTGAGCGCCATGGCGCCGATGCCGATCTTGACCGGCGTCCAGGTGTCGTGCAGCGCGTAGAAGGCGCGCGTGACCACCTCCAGCAGGCTGTGGGCCACCAGGCCAAAGGCGAAGAAGGCCAGCGCGTAGGCGGTCATGGCGGTGGAGTCGGCGGTGAACTGGCCGCGCTGCAAGAAGAGCTGGATGATCGGCGTGCGCAGCAGGAAAAGCCCCACCGCGGCCGGCATGGTCAGCCAGAGCAGGACGCGCAGCGCGGCGTTGAGGGTGCTGCGCAGCGCCGCGATCTGGCCGCGCGCGGCCTGGGCCGAGAGGGTGGGAAAGATGGCGGTGGCGATGCCCTGGGCGATGACCCCCTGCGGCAGGAGCATCAGCAGCCAGGCGTAGTTCAGCGCCGAGATGCTGCCCGCGCCCAGCCGCGAGGCCAGGTTGGCGCTGACCAGGAAGTTGATCTGCACCGCGGCCAGCCCCAGCACGCGCGGCCCCATCAGCCGGCCCACCTCGCGCACGTCGGGGTTGTCCAAACCGAGGGCCAGGCTGTACAATGGGCGGCGGCGCAGCAGGGCCGGCAACTGCACCAGCAGATGGGCCAGCGCGCCGGCCACCACGCCGATGGCCAGGCCGTAGACGCCCAGGGTTGGCGCCAGGAACCAGGCGCCCAGCAAAATCATCAGATTGTAGAGCACCGGCGCCAGGGCCGGGGCCAGGAAATGCTGGAAGCTGTTGAGAATGCCCATGATGATGCCGCTGAGGCCGAAGATGATCGGCGCCAGCAGCATGAGGGTCATCAACTGGGCGGTCAGCGCCTGCTGCGCCGGGCTGAAGCCGGGCGCGATCAGCGTGGCCACCAGCGGCCGGGCCAGCAGCGCAGCCGCGATGGCCAGCGCGGTGGTGGCCAGCAGCATCAGGTTGACTACCGAGCTGGCCATCCGCCAGGCGGCGCGCCGGCGCGGGTCCTCCTCCCGGGCCAGGCAGGCGGTGAAGGTTGGAATGAAGGCTGAGGCCAGCGCGCCCCCGGCGACCAGGTAGAAGATCAGGTCAGGCACGCGGAACGCGGCCAGATAGGCGTCCAGGTCGGCGCCGGTCCCGAAGCGGGCGCCGATGACGATCTCGCGCAGCAGGCCCAGCAGCCGGCTGGCGGCGAAGAGCAGAGAGACCAGCCCGGCTGAGCGGGCCATCTGACGACGGGTGGCGATGGTCATGGGTGGCTGGGATTATAGCCCAGGATGGCCAATGCCCCAAGCCAGCCATTGGCCCTCAGCATGACATGGGCTAGACAAGAGATGTGACACGATGCGCAACAAATCGCTTTTTTCACTCGGCGCGGCCCTGCTGCTTTTGCTGGCGCTGACAGCTTGTAGGCCCGCGCTGACGCGGCCGGCGGCCATGTCGAGCCCGCAGGCCACGGCCACCGCGCGGCCGCAGGCCACGGCCACGCTGGCGCCGGGGCTGCCCGCCAAGCCCGCGCCCGCAGCCACGGGCACGACCGATGCCGCCGCGGCCGTTTCGGCGCTCTTCGGCCTGGCCTGGGACGACCGCGCGGCCTTTGCCCAGGGACTGGTCGCCAGCGAGCAGGGCGCGCTGGCGGATCTGGCCACAGCCAGCGTCTATCACATCGACCTGCACATCGACGACAGCCTGGCTCAGGCCACCGGCCGGCTGGAGGTGCGCTACACCAATCGCGAGACGGTGGCGCTGGAGGAGCTCGTCTTTCGCCTCTTCCCCAACCTGACCGGCGGGTCGATGACGGTGACGAATCTGCGGGTAGACGGCGCGCCGGCCACCCCAGGCTATGCGCAGGAGGATAGTGTGCTGTTCGTGCCGCTGCCAGAGGCCTTGCAGCCCGGCCAGCAGGCGGTGATCAGCATGGATTTCGACGTGGCCGTGCCCACGGACGCGGCCAGCAGCAACTACGGCACCTTTGCCTATCTGGAGGATGTGCTGGCGCTGGCCCACGCCTACCCCATGATCGCGGTCTACGACGACGAGGGGTGGAACAGGGAGATCGCGCCCCCCGACGGCGACGTGGTCTACGCCGATGCCAGCTTCTACCGGGTGCAGGTGACCGCGCCGGCCGATCTGGTCGTGGTCACCTCAGGGACGACGCTGGCGCAGCAGCAGGTGGACGAGCGGCAGGTGCTGACCGTTGTGGCCGGCCCGGCGCGCGATTTCTACCTGGCTGCCAGCCCCAACTATCGGGTGGTGAGCCGGCAGGTGGGGGAAACCCTGGTCAACAGCTATGCGCCGGCCAGGCTCAAGTCCAGCGCGCGCGAGGTGGCGGATGTGGCGGCCCAGGCGCTGGAATCGTTGACCGCCCGCTTCGGCCCCTACCCCTACCGCGAGCTGGATCTGGTCAGCACCGCCACCAGCGCGCTGGGGGTGGAGTATCCGGGGATCATCGCCATCACCGACGACATCTATGGCCGCGCGTTTGGCCAGTACCTGGAGAGCACCGTGGCGCACGAGGTGGCCCATCAGTGGTTCTACAACGTGGTGGGCAATGACCAGGTGGACGAGCCGTGGCTGGACGAGGCGCTGACGCAGTATGCCACGCTGCTCTACTTCGGCGACCAGCACGGGCCGGCGGGCGCGGAGGCTTTCCGCGCCTCGTTGCAGGGCCGCTGGGAATACAGCGACGGCGAGAAGATCCCGGTCGGTCTGCCGGTGGCAGCCTACAGCGAGGATGGCCAGTACCCAGGCACGTATGGATCCATCGTCTACGGCCGCGGCGCGATCTTTTTCGAGGCGCTGGCCGAGGTGATGGGGCAGGAGGCCTTCGACGCGTTTCTGGTCGACTACGTCCAGATGCACCGCTGGGGCATCGCCACTGCCGAAAGCCTGCGTGCCCTGGCCGAACAGCACTGCGGCTGTGACCTGGAGCCGCTGTTCCAGGAGTGGATCTACCCGTAGCCGCCGGCGGTTGAAACCGCCAGCGGCTAAGCCAGCGCCCCGCGCACGTAGCGCAGCGCGGTCTCAGCCAGGATGGCCGCGCCGATGGGCAGGGCGTTCTCGTCCAGGTCGAAGGTGGGGGTGTGCAGGTAGCGGGCCTCGCTGCCGGGCGCTTTGGCGCCCAGGCCGAACATGGCGCCGGGCGCGCGCTGCGTCATAAAGGCGAAATCCTCGGCGCCCATGGAGACATTGCCCTCGGTGACCGCGTCATTGCCCAGCAGCTCGCCGGCCACCTGGCGCAGCCAGCCGGCCGCGGCCGCGTGGTTGACCAGCGGCGGATAGCCGCGCTCGATGCGCAGGGTGTAGTCGCCGCCAAAGGCGCGCGTCACGGCCATGGCCCGCTCCACGTCCTGCACCAACTGCTGGCGCACGCCGCTGTCGAAGCTGCGCAGCGTGCCCTCCAGATGCACCGCGTTGGGGATGACGTTGTCGGCTGTGCCGCCGCGCACCACGCCCACCGTCACCACCGAGGGCTGCAAGGGGCTGATGCGCCGCGAGGGGATGGCGTAGAGCGCGTTGAGCACCTGGCTGGCCAGCCAGATGGGGTCCAGCGTCTCGTGGGGGTAGGCGCCATGCCCGCCGCGGCCCAGAATGTCGGCGCGGAAGGTGTCCACGGCCGCGCCCACCACCCCCTCGTCCACCATCACCGTGCCGGTGTCCAGCGTGCCGTAGACGTGCAGGGCGATCACCGCGTCGACGCCGTCCAGCGCGCCATCTTCGATCATGCGCGGCGCGCCGCTGACGCCGTTGTCATAGCCCCCTTCCTCCGAGGGCTGGAAGAGCAGGCGCACCTGGCCGGGGAAGCTGCGCTGGCTGAGCAGCGTGGCCACTCCCAGCAGCATGGCCGTGTGGCTGTCATGGCCGCAGGCGTGCATCTTGCCGGCCGTCTGCGAGGCGTAGGGCACGGCGTTCTCCTCGTGGATAGGCAGCGCGTCCATGTCGGCGCGTATGCCGATCACCGGGCCGCCGCCGTCGCCCAGATAGGCCACCACGCCCGACTTGCCCACGCCGGTGCGCAGCTCCACTCCCAGCCCGGCCAGCGTCTCAGCCACCAGCGCCGAGGTGCGCGGCAGGTCGAAGCCCAGCTCCGGCCACTGATGGAGCGTGCGCCGCCACTGGATCAACTGCTCTTGGATTGCCTGTGCTTCTGCTAACATATTGGAAACTCTCCTTGTCTGTTTGTATCCGTGCAAACCGGCGGAAGCCTCGACTCCATCCGTGTCTGCATAACCGGCCACCAGCCGCCATTAACCATTCACCAATTCACCCATTCACCAATTCGCCATTCCCTATCCATCGTTCACCGTTTACTGTTCACCGTTTACTGTTCACTGTTCACCGCTCACCGATCACCGCCAGCCCGCCGTGGCCTTACGCCACGCCCGCTGGCTCTGGCGCAGGGCGTGCTGCTCGCGCAGCTCGCGCACCGTCTCCAGCTTCTCCTCCACCGCGGCCGCCAGCCACAGCCGGCCCTTCGCCGCCGCGCCCAGCCGGCCATCGCCGTAGATGCCGCTGGTGGTGTCGTCGCTCCAGGGCGGGTTGGCGATCAGCCGGCCGCCTTCGACCCAATCCATGTAGTAGCCGGGGGTGCTGACAAAATCGGTCTCAGTAGTGGCCCGCGCCATGCGCGCCAGGTCGGGGCGCAGGTGCAGGATGTAGCTGGTCTCCAGCTCGCCGCCGTGGCCCATGCCGCCGATGGCCGACGTGCGATAGCGCGCCAGCGCCGGGCCGGTGGTGTGCAGCCACTCGGTGGCGATGAAGCGCTGCGGGTGGCGCTCGCCGGCCAGCTTGACCACGTTGACCAGGAAGGAATGGTTGCCGCCGTGGCCGTTGGAGAAGTAGATGGTTTCGGCGCCCAGCGCGGCCAGCCGGTCGACGATGGCCAGAAAGAAATCCTCGAAGACGCGGCCGCCCAGGCTGAGGGTGCCGGGGAACTCGCGGGTGTGGGTGCTGACGCCGTAGGGCCAGGCGGGCAGGCAGCACACCTCGCCCGGCGCGCGCGCGGCCAGCCCGTCGGCGATGGCCTGCACGATCAGCGTGTCGGTGCTGAGCGGCAGGTGATGGCCGTGCTGCTCGGTGTGGCCTGTGCTGATCACCGCGCTGCGCTGGGCCAGGTCGGCCGGCCAGGGGGGCGCTGGCTGGGGTTGACAGGACAGATCCAGCGTCGTCAGCCCGCCGCCGGCCGGCCCTTGCTCGCCGTGGCCGTTGAGCAGCACCATGCGCCGAAAGCCCTGGCTGCGCAGCTCCTTGGCGACGCCGGCCAGCACCCGTCGCCACAGGCCCGGCCGCACGGCCAGGCTGGCCAGCGGGTCGCCGTCGGCGCGTGGAAAGCCATAGGGCAGGGCCGGCAGCAGGCAGATCTCAGCCGCGTTCAGGCGCGCGGCCGCCGCGTCCAGGTCGTAGTCGCCCAGGCCCAGCGGGATCAGCAGCGGCAGATCGCGGGGCAGGGCGGCCACCTCAGGCCAGGTCAGGTCGGCGTAGTGGATGATGTGCATGGGTGGATTTACGCGGCGACTTCCGAAGTCGGGTCGTCAACCGCTGCCCGCCAGCCGCTCCCCCAGGCTCAGCCTGGGCGCGTCCAGGCGATAGGTGTGGAATTCAGAGCAGCAGGGGGTGCCCCAGGCCACATCCATGGTGAAGTTGGTCAGATCCATCACCAGCGCGGCGATGGTCTGCTGGCGGTCCAGCGGGTAATCGTCGATGGAGACGTGGTTGCAGATTGATTCGGGGAAGTTGACGTGGTCGCTGAGCAGGGTCTGGATCGAGGCGCGGCTGATGCGGCCCCGCTGGCCGTGCAGCAGGCGCAGGGTCCGGTTGTAGCGCACGCGCGAGGCCAGCAACGCGTCGCCATCGCGCTCGATGGCGCGCATACGGCGCGAAAGGTAGTGGTTGGTGTGGGCAACCAGGCCATCCAGCCCGTAGATCAGCTCGAAATCGCGCGCCGATGCCTCCAGGTTGTAGAGCTCGCCGCTGGCGTGGGCGATCAGGTGGTTGTAGCCGGCCGCGCGGCGGTGATGGAGCGCGGCCTGCAGCGCGCCGGCCAGCGTGGTGGTCGCCAGCACCGCGCGCGAGACAAAGATGCGCGGCACGCCGACGCGCACATCGTTGGGATAGACCGAGTCGCAGCACTGGGCGATGCCATACTGGTTGAAGCCGATGTTGGGCAGCAGGCCGCCGTAGGTGATGGCCAAGAAAGCGGGTTCGTCATCGGGCTGGGCGTGGATCAGATAGACCGACTCGAAATCCTCGGGCAGCCAGTCCTCGTTGTGGCCCACCAGCAGGCTGCCATCGGCCGTCAGCTCAGGCGCGGCCGCCAGGCTGGTGCAGCCGCGGTGCAGCGCGTCCTCGGTCAGCGCCTCCATGCAGTTCAGCACCAGCAGATCGTTGAAGTCCAGCCCGGCGCCGTCGGCTATCCCGCGCAGCTCCTCCACGTACTGCGGCACGCTCTCCTCGGCGAAGGGCAGGTATTTGCGCGCGTGCAGGATCGCCTCTTTCCAACTGTGGATATGCAGCCGCGCGGCCTCGCTCTTGAACAGCCCGCGGTAGGTGGCCAGGGAGGCGTGGATCACCGCGCGGCGGTGTTCGCCCACCTGACAGCCCATCTGGTAATGGCTGCCCTGAACGTGGACGATGGGCGCCGGCTGGCGGGTGGCGTAGGTGACAGGATCGCAGTCGGAATGGACGGCTTGGGGCATGAGTGTCTCCGGGAAAATGGCGCGAGCCCTGTGGCGGCTCAGGTCGTGCGCCATTATACCGAAAGATCATTCCTGCGCCAACACGCGGCCCGCGGCAAAGTTGCCAACTTTTCGGAAAAGTTGGCAACTTTGCGGAAAAGTTGGCAACTTTGCCGCGGGCCGCGCCGGTGTCGGAACGCACCCGCCGCGATCTTCACTGCGCGTTTAGACACGCCCCCCAAAATCAGCTATAATCAGCCGCAGACTAATCTGCCAGGCCCGCGGGCTCTGGCGCACGAGGCGACGCTTGATGTATCAAACCCCCAAAGGCTTTCACGACATCCTGCCCGAGGATGCTCCCTATTGGCGCCATGTGACCGCCACGGCCGAGCGCATGGCCGGCCTGTACGGCTTCGAGCGCATCGACACCCCCATCATCGAGTTCACCGAGGTGTTCGAGCGCGGCGCGGGCCAGGGCGCCGCCGTGGTGGTGGACAAGGAGATGTACACCTTTGAGGACAGAGACGGCGCCAGCCTGACCCTGCGGCCGGAGTTCACCGCGGGCATCATGCGCGCCTACCTGGAGCACGGCATGCGGGTGCGCCCCCAGCCGGTCAAGCTCTACACCCTGGGGCCTATCTTTCGCCACGAGAACGTGCAGGCCGGTCGCTTCCGTCAGCACACCCAGTGGAACGTCGAGGTGGTGGGCGAGATCGATCCGGCCGTGGACTTCGAGGTGATGTCCATCGCCTGGAGCCTCTTCAGCGAGCTGGGCTTTCGCGGTCTTTCCTTCCAGATCAACTCCATCGGCTGCCCCAAGCCCGACTGCCGGCCGCGCCATCTGGCCGCGCTGGTGGCGTATTTCGCGGCCTACCGCGAGCAGCTCAACACAGTGGACCGGCGGCGGCTGGAGCTCAACCCGCTGCGCCTGCTGGATTCCAAGGAGGCCGCCAGCCAGCCGTTGCTGGACGCCGCGCCGCGCAGCATCGATTTCCTGTGCGACGAATGCCGCGAGCATTTCCATGCGCTGCTGGGCTATCTGGACTGGGCCCAAATGCCCTACACCGTCAACACCCGCCTGGTGCGCGGCTTCGACTATTACACCAAGACTGTGTTCGAGGTCTGGGCCGAGGGCATCGGCGCGCAGGCTGCGATCTGCGGCGGCGGCCGCTACGATGGGCTGATCGAGCTGCTGGGTGGCTCGCCGACCCCCGGCATCGGCTTCGGCAGCGGCGTCGAACGGCTGATCGCGACCCTCAAGGAGCAGAAAGTCCAGCCGCCAGCCCTGCCCATGCCCACGGTGCAGGTCTCCTACCTGGGCAAAGGAGAGCAGGGCCAGCAGGCCAAGCAGGCCGCGCTGGCCCTGGTGCGGGAGCTGCGCCAGGCCGGCGTCGGCGCGCTGCTGCCCTTCGGCGAGCGCAGCCTCAAAAGCCAGCTCAAGTCGGCCGACAAGGCCGGCGTGGCCCATGCCGTCATCGTCGGCGAGGGCGAGCTGCAAAGCGGCCAATGGACCGTGCGCACCCTGGCCGACAGCAGCCAGCAGACCGTGGCCCGCACCGACCTGGTCGCCTGGCTGGCCGCGCGGCAGCATTCGTAACCCGTAACCCGTAACCGGAAATCGTCAACCCGTCCACCACCTGCCGTTCACCGATCACCGATCACCGTCCCACCTCCGCCCCGCGCTATGCCATCTGGAAACAACACCTCCACCCCCCTGCGCTGCATTGGCATTTTGCATCACCCGCGCAAGCCAGAATCGATCACGCTGGCTGGCCAAATGGCTGAGCTGGCCAAGGTGCGCGGCTGCACCGCCTGGCTGGACTCCGCCTGGGATGAAAGTGGCATCGTCGATCGCCTGAAGGAAGAGCCAGGGCTGGATCTGCTGGTGACTCTGGGGGGCGATGGCACCATCCTGCGGGCCGCGCGCATGGGCGCGCCGCACCACATCCCGATCCTGGGGGTCAAGATGGGCCGGCTGGGCTTCCTGGCCGAGGTGGAGCCGGACAATTGGCTGAAGCCGATGCAGATGGTGCTGGCCGGCCAGTATTGGCTGGAGCGCCGGCTGATGCTGGATGTGCTGCTGCGCCGCAATGGAACCGCGGTGGACGAGCTGGGCCGCGATCTGCATTTCCAGGCGCTGAACGAAGTGGTGGTCAGCCGCGGCCGGCTGGCGCGTGTCGTGCGCGTCTCCACCTGGATCGACGGTGATTTTCTGACCACCTACACCGCCGACGGGGTCATCGTGGCCACCCCCACCGGCTCCACCGGCTATGCCCTGGCGGCCGGCGGCCCCATTCTGCCGCCGGAACTGCGCAACATCCTGGTGGCGCCCATCGCCCCGCATCTGAGTCTCGACCGCGCCCTGGTGCTGTCGGAAGGCGCGGCGGTGCGGCTGAAAGTGGCCTCCGACCATCAGGTGATCCTCAGCGTCGATGGCCAGTTCGACGTGGAGGTGCAGGACGGCGACACGGTGGAGGTGGCGGCCAGCGACACTTCGGCCAGCTTCGTGCGCGTGCGCCGTCCCGCCTATTTTTACCGCAATCTGATGCAGCGTTTGAAATGGAATCTGTAAGGTAGCGGCTCAGGCATGGCATTAGAAACCGGGTTTTTGCACGAGAAAAACCCGGTTTCTGAACGCGGGCTATTCAATCAGAGCACGAGGAAAGAAAACCCTTGGAAGAACCAACCTTGACCTTGAGCGAGCTGCTGGCTGAGGCTGCGGCCGCGGCCAGCCTGGGCGACCGCGCCGAGGCGGAACGGCTTTTCCGCCGGGCCACCGAGCGCTCGCCGGGCAACAGCACCGCCTGGCTGGGGCTGGCGGCCGCGGTGGACTCGCCGCAGGAAAAACGGGCCTGCTACGAGCAGGCGCTGGCCATCAACCCCAACAACGGCGAGGCGCGCATCGCCTTGCAGCGACTGGCCAGCCAGGCCGCGCCGCAGGAGGCCAGCGCCATCCAGACCACCCTGGCCAACGCCGCGGCCCAGGTGGCGGCCGATCCGACGCGCTATGCGCCCCAGCCGGCGCGGCCCAGCGCGGACAACGCCGCCGCGGCCGGCAACGGCGATGCCCCGGCCACCGCGGCCCAGGTGTTGTACTGCGCCAACCACCCCGACACCGAGACCACGCTGCGCTGCAACCGCTGCGGCAAGCCGGTGTGCATCCGCTGCGTGGAGCTGACCGAGGTGGGCTATCGCTGCAAGGAATGCATCCGCGAGCAGCAAAATGTCTTTTTCACCGCCGAGATCAAGGACTACTTTGTCCTGGCCATCGTCAGCTTCGGGCTGGCCGCGCTGGCCACGCCGGTCATCGAGCTGCTGCTGGGCATGTTGGGGCTCTTTTTCGGCGTCATCCTGGCCGTGTTCCTGGGGCCGGCCGTGGGCGGCGCAGCCGCCACCATCATTCGCCGCTCGGTAGGCCGGCGTCGCGGCCGCCACATGGGCACGGTCGGGGTCGTTGCCATCATCCTGGGCGTCGGATTCGGCCTGCTGGTCGCCTCCCTCTTCGGCATGAGCATCAACCTGATCCCATTGGGCGTCTTTTTGTTCCTGTCGCTCAGCACGATCTACGCGACGCTGCGGTGAAATGTGAAACGTGAAACGTGAAACGTGAAACGTGAAACGTGACCGGAATCGCGGGCGTTGGCTTTGAGTTGCGCGAGGGTTGTCCGTAATGCGTAACTCGGTACCC
>JACSRL010000798.1 GCA_014879765.1 Anaerolinea sp.
GGTTACTCGTCACAGCACACACCGCCGCAACCCAAACCCAACCCGCAATCACTCCGGATTACGGGTTACGAGTTACGCTAAACCAACCTTCCCCCAGGAGAACCCCATGCAAACACATCTGCGCGGCCGTGATATGATCACGACCCAGGAATGGACCAAGGACGAAATCGACACCGTGATGGAAGTCGCGATGCACCTCAAGCTGCAGCGGGCCATGGGCGTGCCGCACGCCTCGCTGCGCGACAAGGCGCTGGCCATGCTCTTCTTCTTCAGCAGCACCCGCACCCGCTCCAGCTTCGAGGCCGGCATCGCCCAACTGGGCGGCCACGGCGCGTTCATCGATTCCGACACCACCCAGATCAGCCACGGCGACACCGCCAAGGAGATCGGCGAGATCTATGGCCGCTACTACGACGGCATCGCCATCCGCCAGTGCGACTGGGGCATCGGCAACCAGTATATCCGCGAGGTGGCCGCGGCCAGCCGCGTGCCGGTGCTGAACATGCAGTGCGACGTCTATCACCCCTTCCAGATCCTGGCCGACCTGATGACCATCATCGAGAAGAAGGGCGACCCGCGCGGCAAGACCATCGCGGTCAGCTACGCCTACGCCAAGAGCTATCAGAAGCCGCTCAGCGTGCCGCAGAGCCTGATCCTGCTGATGACCCGCTACGGCATGAACGTGCGGCTGGTGCACCCGCCGGAGTTCAAGCTGATGCCCGACATCGTGCAGCAGGCCGCGGACAATGCCCGCTACGCCGGCGGCAGCTTCGAGATCATGCACGACATGGACGAGGGCTTCAAGGGCGCGGACGTGGTCTACCCCAAGAGCTGGGGCTGCTGGGTCACCACCGAGGACCAGGCGGAAAGCGTCGAGATCGGCAAGAAGTACACCGACTGGATCGCCGACGAGCGACGCATGAGCCTGGCCCAGCGCGATGCGATCTACATGCACTGCCTGCCGGCTGACCGCAACATCGAGGTCACCGATGGCGTCATCGACGGGCCGCAGAGCGTGGTCTACGACGAGGCCGAGAACCGCCTGCACGTGCAGAAGGCGGTCATGGCCCTGACCATGGCGTGAGCATGGACCACGTCACTGGCCTGCGCTGCCTGATCTGCGGCAAGCTCTACCAGCCCGACGAGGTGGCCTACGTCTGCCCGGAGCATGGGCGCGAGGGCATCCTCGACGTGGAATATGACTACGGGCTGATCAGCCTGCGCTTCAGCCCGCAGAGCCTGGCCGCCCAGCGCGATCCCAGCATCTGGCGCTACCGGGCGCTGCTGCCCATCGCGGCCGACGCGGCCGCGCCGCCGCTGGCCGTGGGGTGGACGCCGCTCTACGAAACGCCGCGGCTGGCCGCGGCGCTGGGGCTGCGCCATCTGTGGGTCAAGGACGACAGCCGGCAGGCCACCGGCTCGTTCAAGGACCGCGCCAGCGCGCTGGCCGTGGTCAAGGCGCGCGAGGCCGGCGCGCCGGTGATCACCACGGCCAGCACCGGCAACGCCGCGGCCGCGCTGGCCGGTCTCTGCGCCAGCGTGCAGCAGCGCAGCGTCATCTTCGTGCCCGAAAGCGCGCCGCCGGCCAAGATCGCCCAACTGCTGGCCTACGGCGCGACGGTGCTGCTGGTGCAGGGAAGCTATGACGACGCCTTCGATCTCTGCCTGGAGGCCGCCGAGCACTACGGCTGGTACAACCGCAACACCGCCTTCAACCCGTACATGAGCGAGGGGAAGAAGACGGTGAGTTTTGAGATCTGCGAGCAGTTGGCCCTCACCCCCGGCCCCTCTCCCAGGGGGAGAGGGGAGTC
>JACSRL010000578.1 GCA_014879765.1 Anaerolinea sp.
TTGTGTAGCCGGGCGATTTACACCTGCACGTGCGCCGCAGGTGCAAGTGTCGCCCGGCGGTCGTCGCCCAGCCACGACATTCCACAAATGCCCCAGGCATCAATCAGATTTCCCCAGGAGTACCATGCCATACCACCAATTGTTCTACCATCTCGTCTGGGCAACCCAGGATCGGCTGCCGCTGCTGACCCCCGACGTCGAACCCATCGTCCACGACCTGCTGCGCGCCAAGGCCATTGGCCTGGGCGCCACCCTCTTCGCCCTCGACGGCTGGGTAGATCACGTGCATATGGTCGCCTCCGTCCCGCCGGCCATCGCCCTCTCCAAGTTCATCGGCCAGACCAAGGGCGCCACCTCCACCCGCTTCAACAAGGGTGGGCATGGGTCGCTGCTGTTCTGGCAGGACGAGTACGCCGCTTTCACCTTTGACGCCAAGCGTCTGCCCAACTACATCGCCTACGTGCAGCGCCAGAAGGAGCATCACAGCCAGGGCACGACCATCCCGTTGTTGGAACGAACCGCCGGTCAGCACACCAGCCTGCTGATGGTCGCTGAAGAGCCGGCCGGCTATTGGGCCGAGGACGAAAGCTGGCGGCGTGAGCTGATGGAGTTGGACCAATGACCTCGACCACCGACAAGCTGCCGGCCGCCGCGGCCGCAGTCCAGTTCGACAACCGCGGCATGAGGGTAGGCGGCAGCGTCTATCAGGCCGCGGGCGACCAATACTTCAATTCAGCCCACGCCCAAGGCGGCGGAATCGCCACGGTGACCAACACCATCGGCGCGCCGACCGGCGCCGGTCCGGCCGCGTCGATGCCGCCCGCGCCGGGCGCGACCATCCTCTTCCTGGCTGCCAACCCGCGGGACACGCCGCCCCTGCGCCTGGACCAGGAGGCGCGGGGCATCGACGCCGCGCTGCGCCAGGCGCGGCATGGCCAGCATTTTCACCTGGCGCAGCAGTGGGCCGTGCGCAGCGAGGACCTGCTGGATGCGCTGCTGCGCCACCGGCCCGCCGTCATCCATTTCGCCGGGCACGGCAGCGCGACCGGTCAACTGATCCTGGAGGATGCCGCCGGCCGTGCGACGCCGATGGCGCCCGCGGCCTTGGCTGCCCTGCTGGCCGCGCCGGCCAGCGTGCGCTGTGTCCTGCTCAACGCCTGCTGGAGCGATGCGCTGGCCGACGCGCTGCTGCATGTAACCGCCTGCGTGGTGGGCATGACCACCGAGGTAGAAGACATGGCCGCCATCCCCTTTGCCGCCGGCTTCTATCGCGCCCTGGCCGACGGGGAGAGCGTGGCCGCGGCCGTGGCGGCCGGCCGCGCCCAGGCCGTGGCTGGGGGGAGCAGGGAGGCGGAGCTGGCCGTCCGGCTGCGCGCGGTCGAGGGCGTTGACCCCGCCGCCATGCGTTTCGCCTGAGGCGTGATCATGCAAGCGCCACAGATAACGCCAAACGAGGCCGCTTGCATCAGCAAGCGGCCTCGTTTGGCGATCGGCTCAGCCGGGCTGCCGGGAACGCCCAGGTCGCGCCCTTGGCGGGTTTTCCCTCTGGCGTGAGATGAGATCGGGGGCGCTGAAAGCCTACACCTGGCGGGCCACGCTCACCGGCAGCTCCACCGCGATCGGCTCCTCCGGCTGGCGCTCGAAGCCCAGGCGGGTCTGGCCGGGATTGTCCTCGTCTGGCTCGACGATGACCTCCACCGTGTCGCCGGGCTGGAACGCGCCGCGCAGGAGCTGCTTGCTCAGCGGCGACTCCACGAAGCGCTGCAAGGTGCGGCGCATGGGCCGGGCGCCGAACTGGGGATCGTAGCCCTTCTCCACCAGCCAATCGCGCGCCGCATCGCTCAGGAGGATGCGGATACTTTGCTCGTGCAGCCGGTCGCTGATGTCCTGCATCTGCAAATCGACGATCTGGCGGATATCTTCCTTGTTCAGCGTGTGGAAGATGATGATCTCGTCGATGCGGTTGAGGAACTCAGGGCGGAAGGACTCCTTCAGCCCGCTTTCGATCTGGCGGCGCAGCTTGCGA
The DNA here is from genome assembly GCA_014879765.1 of Anaerolinea sp. GTDB lineage: Bacteria > Chloroflexota > Anaerolineae > JAAEKA01 > JAAEKA01 > JAAEKA01. The sequence continues at coordinate 2,027 of JACSRL010000578.1, forward strand.
TCTTCCGCGTCCAGCTCCTCGTCCTCTGCGCCCATGCGGAAGCCCAGCGCGCCTCCCTTCCGGGCATAGGCCGTGCCGATGTTGCTGGTCATGATGATCACGCTGTTGCGGAAGTCCACCACGTGGCCCTGGCCGTCGGTCAGCCGGCCATCCTCCATGATCTGCAACAGGGTGTTCCAGACCTCAGGATGCGCCTTTTCCACCTCGTCGAAAAGGATCACGCGGTAGGGCCGGCGCCGCACCGCCTCGCTGAGCTGGCCCCCTTCCTCGTAGCCCACATAGCCAGGGGGCGCGCCCATCAGACGGCTGACGGTGTGGCGCTCGCGGTATTCGCTCATGTCGATGCGCACCAGCGCGTCCTCGTCGTCGAAGAGGAACTCGGCCAGCGCCTTGGCCAGCTCGGTCTTGCCCACGCCGCTGCTGCCCAGGAAGAGGAAGGAGCCGATGGGCCGCCGCGGGTTCTTCAGGCCGGAGCGGGAGCGGCGCAGGGCGTCGGAGAGCACCGCGATGGCCTCGCTCTGGCCGACGATCCGCTTGCCCAGCTCATCCTCCATGCGCAGCAGCTTCTGCGCCTCTTCTTCCAGCAAACTGGTCACCGGGATGCCGGTCCAGGCGGCCACCACCTGGGCGATATCCTCGGCGCTGACCACCTCGTCCAGCCCTTTTTCGTTGCGCCAGGCGGCGCGCGCCAGGTCGTAATCCTGCTGCAGCTTGATGCGCTCCACCTTGAAGCTGGCGGCACGCTCATAGTCGCGCGCGGCCCAGGCTGCCTCCTCCTCGGCGCTCAGCCGCGCCGCCTGGTCGCGCAACGTCTTCAGGTCGTCGGGCATGGTGTAGAGCGCGACCCGCAGCTTGGCCGCGGCCTCGTCCAGCAGGTCGATGGCCTTGTCGGGCAGCTTGCGGTCGGTGACGTAGCGGTGCGCAAGCTGGGCCGCCTCCACCAGCGCCAGGTCGTCGATGGTCACCTTGTGGTGCGCCTCGTAGCGGTCGCGGATGCCGCGCAGGATGGCGATGGTGTCATCCACTGTCGGCTCTTCCACGTAGATGGGCGCGAAGCGGCGCTCCAGCGCGGCATCTTTCTCGATGTACTTGTGGTATTCGTCCAGTGTGGTGGCGCCGACGCAGCGCAGCTCGCCGCGCGCCAGCGCGGGCTTGAGCATGTTGCTGGCGTCCATCGCGCCGGCGGCCGCGCCCGCGCCCACCACCGTGTGCAGCTCGTCGATGAAGAGCACGATCTCCCCTTCGGAGCGCTGGATCTCCTCCAGGGTGGCCTTGAGGCGCTCCTCGAACTCGCCGCGGAAGCGGGTGCCGGCGATCATCGCGCCCAGGTCCAGCGCCATGACCCGTTTGCCCATCAGCGGCTCCGGCACGTCGTCGGTCGCCACCATCTGGGCCAGCCCTTCGACGATGGCCGTCTTGCCCACGCCGGCCTCGCCGATCAGCACCGGGTTGTTCTTGGTGCGCCGGCTGAGCACCTGGATCACGCGCAGGATCTCGGCGTCGCGGCCGATCACCGGGTCCAGCTTGCCCTCGTGCGCCAGTTGGGTCAGGTCACGGCAGAAGCGTTCCAGCGTGCGGTATTTGGTCTCCGCGCCCGGATCAGTCACCCGTTGGCCGCCGCGGATCTCCTCGATGGCGTGCTGGATGCGCTCCTTGGTCACTCCCTGCTCCTTGAGGATGTTGGCGGCCGGGGTGTTGCGCTCGGAGGCAATGCCCAGGAAGAGGTGCTCGGTGGAGATGTACTCGTCCTTGAGCTTGCTGGCCTCTTCGTTGGCCACGTCGATCACCCGCTTGAGCCGGGGAGTGATGAAGACCTGCGCCACCTGGCCGCCGTAGTTGGCGCCCGCGCCCGTCTTGGGGCTCTGTTGTAAGTGCTCCTCCAGCTTGGAGCGAATCACCGTGGCCGGCGCGTTCAGCTTTTCCAGAATCTGTATCGCCGCGCCGTCAGACTGCTCCAGCATGGCCAGGAAAAAGTGCTCCGTGTCTACCTGGTTGTGCTGGTAGCGCTGCAAGATCTCATAGGCCCGCATGGCGGCATCCTGGGCCCGTTCGGTGAAACGATCAAATCGCATCATAGTCTGAAAAATCCTTCTCCGTTTTCCTGTTTTTATCACACAACTCTACGCACAGAGGTGCCGTCAGTTACCATCTTCACCAACGCTAACACAAGTCTAACAGAGGGCTGGCAATGGTAAGGGCGGCTGCGTGATGCGTAACCCGTAATGCGTAACCCGTAATGCGTAACCGGAAGTGTGTGGGCGGGCGAGTCTCTGAGTTGCGTGATGCGTGATGCGTGATGCGTGATGCGTGACCGGAAGTGTGTGGGCGGGCGAGTCTCTGAGTTGCGCGACTCGTGATGCGTGAAACGTGATGCGTGACCGGAAGTGTGTGGGCGGACGAGTCTCCGGGTTACGAGTTACGAGTTACGAGTTACGCATCACGCATCCAAAACACATCTCGCACCATTCCGGGTCACGCATCACGCATCACTCGTCACTCCTCAATACCGCAGCAGCGCGCCGATGAAACCTGCGTCCCGCAAGGCCGCGCTGCCGGCCACGAAGGTCACGTCGATCTCCTGCTCCACCGACCAGCGCACCAGGCTGTCGGCCGCGTCGGGCAACAGCCGCAGTTGCGCCGCGCACAGGGGGCAGGCGTTTTCCTCCATCGGCTCCACGCCGACATAGCCGCAACTGTCGCAGCGGTAGGCCGGGGCTGCAAAGCTCTCGTCCAGCACCAGATGGCGGGCGCGCCGAGCGTCCACCGCCAGCAGGGTGTTGGCCAGTCCCAGCGCGGCCGGCCCACCCTTGGCCGCCGTGGTGATCAGTTGATCGACCAACTGCGCCTTGTGTACCGCCGCAGCCTGCTGGATCAGCGCCAGCGACTTCTCGCCCACCTCGGCCGGGCTGGCCGTGACGTCGGCGTTGATCGCGCCGGCCACCATAGACTGCACGCTTTTGGGCAGCATTGCGGCAAACTGAGCCACATTGGCCTCGGTGCCGCCCAGGATCAGGCGGCGCACCGCGCCGCTCTGCACGAACTGGCTGGTCATCTCGACCACTTCCTTCAGGTTGCGGTAGGCCGCCTGGTCCTCCTGGCGTTGCCAACGGGCTGAGGCCCAGCCGCCCTGCTTGTGGCGTTTGACATCCTCGCCGGCCACGCCGGAGACACCCTCCAACTGGCCCAGGTTGAACATGAACAGGTGGCCTCCCTCGCGGTCGACCAGCACCACGCCGTAGCGGGCGAAGGTGTCCAGCAGATCGCCCAGCGGCTTGATGTAAGCGCGCTGGCCGACGAAGATCGTGTCCGCTACCGGTGCGGCCAGCGGGATGGCATGCCAGAAATCCTCGGCCGCGCAGCTAAAACAGACCAGGCTGCGGCTCTGCCGGTCATATTCCTTCTCGATGAAACGTTCGATGCGGGCGCTGTCTTCCTTGCTGGCCTGCCCATCCACCGTGGACAGCAGATGGCGCAGCGCCAGGCGATACTCATCCGTGGTGCGGCGGCGCGGGTCCACGTCCAGATAAAGGCTCAACGTGGGCGCCGCCTTGTGCGTCGATTGGAATCCCACCAATGCTTGCAGTGTGGCCTGGTCGATCATGGTGAAAGCTCCTGAAGGAATCTGTCAGTCGCCGGCCAGGCTGGCCAGCTCCTGGAAAAGTTGCCGCTGGCGGTCATTCAACTGCTTGGGCAGGCGCACCTGCACCTTGACCAGCAGGTTGCCCCGCTGGCTCGGCTCACGCAGGTGCGGCATGCCCTGGCCGCGCAGGCGGAAAGTCTGGCCGGGCTGGGTGCCGGCCGGGATGCTGAGGGTGGCCTTGCCGGTCAGCGTGGCCACGGTCGTTTCGCCGCCCAGCACAGCCGTGTAGAGGCTGATGGGCGTCTCGGTTTGCAGATCGTCCCCTTTGCGCTCGAAGGCGGCATGGGGCAGCACCTGCACCACCAGGAACAGATCGCCTGAGCTGCCGCCGGCCGCGCCGGGATAGCCCTCGCCGGCCACGCGCACCTTGGACCCGGTGCGCACGCCGGCCGGGATCTTGACCTCGATGCGGCGATTGTCGATGGAGAGCACCCGTTGCGTGCCGTTGAACGCCTCCTCCAGCGTGACATCGACCGGGTGTTCCGCGTCCCGGCCGCGCGCCGGTCGCGGCTGATAGGCGCCCCCGCGGGCGGCCGGCCCGCCCATGCCGCCGAAGATGCTTTGGAAGAACTCAGAAAAGCCGCCGCCGCCCTGGCTGAACAGATCGTTCAGATCGCCGTATTGCACGTTGACCCGCGGCCCGCCGGCCCCGGCCGTGGTCCACTGGCTCCAGTCGAAGCCAGAGGGATCGCGGCCCGCCCCCTGATACGCGTTCCAGTTGGCGCCCAGCCGATCATATTTCTGGCGCTTCTCGGCGTCGCCCAGCACCTCGTAGGCCTCGTTGGCCTCCTTGAAGCGGGCCTCGGCCTCCTTGTTGCCCGGATTGACATCGGGATGATGCTCGCGCGCCAGCTTGCGATAGGCCTTCTTGATCTCTTTTTCGTCTGCGTTCTTGTCCACACCCAGGATCTTGTAGTAGTCTTTATAGTCCATGTGCTGCCCATTCATCTATAGCTGCTCAGGTTGGAGTCAGAGAAACCGGGGTTTTGCTGCGGAAACGGCTATCATAGCCCCGGCATTGCATTTCCAAGCTCAGAAATCATCGCTCAGCGAGAAAGACCTGGTTTCTGACCGGCCTGAGTCCGTTGTAGCGTCAAGCGCTGCCTTGATTCTAACATCTGACATGGCTCTTGTCAATTGTTTTGGATGTTTCCCCACAAATCCGATTCTGTTTGCAGACAAGGCGGGCGAGACGCCCTTTCGATCAAGGGATATGCCGCCAGCAGTTCGTGGTCAGGTCTTGCTTGGCGCGGCGGGAAGGGCTGTGGTAGAATGCGCGCCATCCATGGCGCCATTCACCGTCACCCAACTGGTCACTCAGATCAAAACGCTGCTGGAGCGTGAACAGACCCTGCGCAACGTCTGGCTGCAAGGCGAGGTCAGCAACTTCACGCGCGCGCCCTCCGGTCACTGCTATTTTACCCTCAAGGATGACCGGGCGGTGCTCTCATGCGTCATGTGGCGCGGCGATGCCGTGCGGCTGCTGCGCTTGCCGCAGAACGGCCAGCAGGTGTTGGTGCATGGCTACGTCTCGCTCTACGAGAGCCAGGGCCGGGTGCAGTTCTACGTCGATCTGTTGGAAACCGCCGGCCTCGGCCGGCTTTACCAGGAATTCGAGGCGCTCAAGGCCCGACTGGCAGCCGAGGGCTTGTTCGATCCGGAGCGCAAGCGGCCGCTGCCGGCCTGGCCGCGGCGCATTGGTCTGGTCACCTCGCCGCGCGCCGCGGCCCTGCGCGATATCCTGCGCACGCTGACCCTCCGCTATCCGGCCGTGGATCTGCTGCTGGCCCCCACGCTGGTGCAGGGCGCCGACGCGCCGGCCCAGATCGTCGCCGCCATCGAGCTGCTCAACGCCTGGAACGCCGGCGTCGAGCCTGTCGACCTGATCATCGTCGCCCGCGGCGGCGGCTCCATCGAGGAGCTGTGGGCCTTCAACGATGAACAGGTGGCGCGGGCCATCGCCGCCAGCGCGCTGCCGGTGATCAGCGGCGTGGGCCACGAGACCGATTTCACCCTGGCCGATTTCGCCGCCGACCACCGGGCGCCCACTCCCACCGGCGCCGCGGCCGCGGCCGTGCCCGACCGGCTGGAGCTGGCCGGGCAGGTGCGCAGTTTGCGCGGCCGCCAGGCGCAGGCCATGGCGCAACGATTGGCCGGCCAGCGGCAGCGTCTGGCCCACAGCCAGCGGCTGCTGGCCCGCCTTTCGCCGGTCGCGCAGATCGCCGGCCGCCGCCAGCAGGTCGACGATCTCAGCCTGGCCATGCAGCGGCAGATGCGCCACCGGCTGGCGCTGCGCCGGGCCGAGCTGGCTGGCCTGCACGCGCGCCTGGCCGCCCTGGACCCGCGCGCCGTCTTGCAGCGCGGCTACGCCATCGTCTATCATCAGCCCACCGGCCAGATCGTCACCTCGACGCAGGCCGTGGCCGCCGGCGATCCCCTGCGCATCGTCGTAGCTGACGGCGAGTTCGCCGCCAGAACGATGAATGGGGAATGATGAATGATGAATGATGAATGATGAACGATGAATGGTGGACGGCTGATTTGGATATGGTGAGCTGTCGGGCCGCGAGAGGCAACGGGCGGCTATTGTCTACGGAGCATCGGCTATGGAAGAACTGACTTTCGAGCAAGCTTACACAGAACTGGAGCGCATCACGCGCGCCCTGGAGGCCGGCGACCTGCCGCTGGATGCCGCGCTGGCCCTCTTCGAGCAGGGCGCGCAGTTGTCCGAGCAGTGCGACCGCCTGCTGCGCGCGGCTGAGCTGCGCGTGCGGCAAATTCTGCCCGACGGCGCCGGCGGCTATGAGGCCGCCCCCTTCGACCAATGGCAGGAGGAATCGGGGTGATTCCATGACCGTCGAGCAACATCAACGCCGCACGCGCATCGAGGTTCTCACCGCGCGCCAGGGGCTGGCCGCGGGCACGGTGGCCGGCCTGGCGCTGGCGCTGGTGGCCGGGGCCCTCTCGGCCGCGGCCGGCAATGGGCTGTGGACGCCGGTCAACGCGGCCGGCAGCTTCTTCCTGGGCGTCCAGCCGATCCCCCCAGGCCCGGCCGGGCTGCTCAGCCTGGTGGGGCTGCTTGTGATGCTCCTGATGGGCGGGCTGTTGGGCGCGCTCTACGCCACCGCCCAGGAGACGTTGGACAACCCGTCGCTGTTGGTGATCGCCATCTACTACGGCGGCGTGACCTGGATCACCGCCACCTTCCTCCTGCTGTCGTGGCTCAACCCCGCGGTGCAGGCGGTGTGGCGCTCCGGCGCGCTGTTGGCCGGCCACCTGGTCTACGGCGCGCTGCTGGGGCTGGTGGCCATCTGGCGCAATCCCCCGCGTGAGGCAAAACATTAACCAAACTTTAACCAAAACTTCACCGAAACTTGTATTGACAAGCCGTTCTTGAGGATGCTATACTGCGGCTGTCTACCGTGGCAGTTGGTTCACGACTTATTTAGCAGGAGAACGCACACATGTCTCTATCAAAGGCAAGAGACGTCGAGGTTCTGGAAGGCGAGTGGGAGTGCATGGACTGCGGCTACATCGAAGAGGGCCCGTCCAACCGCCGCCCCAAGCGATGCCCGGAGTGCAACGCGCCTGGTTCTGTGTTCGAGTTCTTCGAGTACGAAGACGAGGACTGGAACGATGACGACGACTTCGAGGAATACGAGGACTTCGACGACGATTTCGACGATGATTACGACTACGATGACGATGAATAGATGATCTGGTCGTAGCCATCGCGCCAGGGCGCCGAGCCCATTCGGGGGGCGAGACCTGGCCCATTAAGAAAGCGGAGCCACACAGTGGCTCCGCTTTTCATTGAACCGACGTAACTGCTCAGGCTTGGCATTAGAAACCGGGTTTTTGTCTCGCAGACCAAGGTCATGGCGCCATGAAAGGCCGTGGCGAAGACGAAAACCATGCCACACGAGAAAAACCCGGTTTCTGAACGCTGGCTGACTGCCAGCGAAGCCTTTTGCCGTCAAGAGCCTGGCATAGCTTCAACCGGCCGGCTTTGCCGTCCAAAGTCTGGTACGTCAAGCTCCGCCGAAGCATCCCCGGTCTCACTTCTTCTCCTGGTTGCGCCGGCCGCGCCGGCCCAGCTTGGGATCATCCGCGGCCGCGTCCAGCTCCAAAGGAAAGTCAAGCTCCGGCGGATCCAGCGAGACGATCTGCAACAGGCAATCGCAGCGCGGGCAGAACAGCATGCTCTTCACCAACAGGCTGCGAGGGACGGAGATGTGCGCGTCGCACAGGGGACAGATGGCCACGCTCATAGCTCGATGGTGATGCCAATCGCCCAGCAGTAGCCCTCGTCCCCGTTGACCCGGTCGGTCATCCGGCAGCGAACAACGGCCATAGACTTCGTCTCCTCGGTGAATAGCGCCCGACCAACAGGCGCCGCCAGGGTGGGATCACTCCTCAAAGTCAGGATCCACCAAGATGTAGCCCTGGCCCCGCACAGCCTGGATGTAGTTCTTGAACGGCGCTCCCAGCGTGCGGCGCAGTTGTACGATGTGTACCTTGATCAGATCGCGCTTGGTTTCGTCGTCGGCGCTCTCCGGCCCCCAAACCGCGCTGGCCAGGTCATGGTGCGAGACCACCACGTTGGCGTGCAGCGCCAGTTGGTGCAGGATGCGAAACTGGATCGGCGACAGCTTGACCCAGCCATCGCCCATGGTCACGCGCATGCGCCCGGCGTGGATGCGCATCTGCCCGACTTGCAGCACCTGCGTCGCGCGCACGCGCTCGCTCTGGCTTTGCAGATAGGCCAACAGGTCGGCCAGGCGTTGGCGCTCCTCGCTGCCGCCGATGCGCTTGCTGTCGGCCGAGGTGAGGAAGACCAGGGGCAAACGCGTGCTGCGGCTGAACGCGGCGCTCAACTGCTCGCCGCCCGCCGCCAGACTCTCCTGTTCCAGGACGATCAGGTCGGGGAATTGCGCCTCCAACTGCCAATGGTGAAGGGTGCCCAGATCAGGGAGATATGCAACGTCGGCCTCTTGCTGAGCAAGAAGCGCTTTGACTTCGTGGAAGAACCGCGGCTCGGAATGCACCACCAGAACATGCATGGCTGGGACGACAGGAAACAGGGTTTCGTGTTGCAGGGTCAGCGCCCTGGCGCGCCCGCATTGTATTCTCTTTTGGCCAGTTGTCAATATACATCGGGTTGGCGCGGCGCTGCGCAGCCTGACATTTCCTGGCCCCTATGCTATAATCGCCGCGCGTAACTGCTCAGCCCGTCGTTCAGAAACCGGGTTTTTCTCGTGCGTCCATGGTCTTCGTCTGCGCAAC
>JACSRL010000841.1 GCA_014879765.1 Anaerolinea sp.
GCGGGACGCCCTGGAGATCGGGTTGTAGCATGAACTGATCGCCAGGCGTCCCGCCGGGTCAGCGTCGATAGAAACGAGAAAATCTCACACAAAACAGCCTGTATTTGCCTTCGTCGACTCTTTTGGCCGCGAAGACGTAAAGCACGCAAAGGAGAGCGAACAACAGCACTTTGCGTCCATCGCGTCTGTGCGGCTTTCTTTTTTACACACACTCTCCCTCAACGAGGTACACACCATGAAACGCATCGAGACCGAGATCCTGGTCGTCGGCGGCGGCGCCACGGGCACAGGGATCGCCTGGGATGCGGCGCTGCGAGGGTTCAAGGTGGCGCTGATCGAGAAGCGCGACCTGACCCACGGCACCACGGGGCGCTATCACGGCCTGCTGCACAGCGGCGGGCGCTACGTGGTCAAGGACCCGGTCAGCGCCACCGAGTGCATCCAGGAGAACCGCATTCTGCGCAAGACCCACGCCCACTGCATCGAAAACACTAGCGGTTTTTTCGTCGTTACACCGGAGGATGAAGGCCCCTACCCCGATAAGTTCCTGGAGGGCTGCCGCGCCACCGGTGTCGACTGCGCCGAGATCTCTGTGGCCGAGGCCTTGCGCCGTGAGCCGCTGCTCAACCCGCGCATCAGCCGCGTCTTCGAGGTGCCCGATGGCTCATCGGACAGCTTTCTGGCCACCCACGCCACAGTTCAGGCCGCGCGCCACGCCGGCGCCCAGATCCTGACCTATCACGAGTTGATGGATCTGATCATCGAAGGGGGCGACGGCCAGCGCCGGGTGGTGGGCGCCAAGGTGCGCGATGTGGCCAAGGGCATGGATGTGGAGATCCGCGCCCAGATGGTCATCAACGCCACCGGCGCCTGGGCCGGCCTGGTGACCCAGATGGCCGGCGTGACCATCAGCGTGGTGCCCGGCAAGGGGGTCATGGTGGCCATGAACCACCGCGCGCTGAACACCGTGGTCAACCGCTGCAAGATGCCGGCCGACGGCGACATTATCGTCCCCGTCCACACGGTGGCCATCATCGGCACCACCGACGAGCGCGTGACTGACCCGGAAAACCTGCGCATCGAGCCGTGGGAGGTCAATCTGATGCTGGAGGAGGGGGATAAGCTGGTGCCCAACCTGAGCCAGGCGCGGGTCGTGCGCGCCTGGGCCGGCGTGCGTCCCCTCTACCAGGAGGACTACGCCGGCGCCAGTCGCGACGCCACCCGCAAATTTGCGCTGCTGGATCACAGGGAGCGCCACGGCATCGATGGCTTCATCACCATCACCGGCGGCAAATGGACCACCTTCCGCCTGATGGCCGAGAAGACCGTGGACCTGGCTGCCAGTCACCTGGGCGCGCGCAAGCCGTGTGTCACAGCCACCACCGCCGTGCCGGGCGCCGACCAGGGCAACTACTGGCTGGGCCACCGCCTGCACGAGATCGAAGAGCAGAAGCTGCAAGGGCAGTTGATCTGCGAGTGCGAGCTGGTGACGCGGGCCATGCTGGAAAACGCGGCCAAACAGAACCCGCTGCTGACCCTGGACGATCTGCGCCGCGATGTGCGGCTGGGCATGGGGCCCTGCCAGGGCGGCTTCTGCACCTACCGCGCCGTCGGCATCATCCACGAGCTGGGCCAGGCGGGGGTGTGGGAAGGGGACGCCGGCCACCAGACCCACGCGGCCGAGGAGTGGGATGTGGCCTATATCCAGTCGCCGGCGCGCAACATGCGTGGCTCGGTCGGAGACCGGCCACAGCAGGCCGCTGACGGAGACCGGCCACAGCAGGCCGCTGACGGAGACCGGCCACA
>JACSRL010000448.1 GCA_014879765.1 Anaerolinea sp.
TCGGAGACCGGCCCGAGCAAAGAAGAGATGGAGCTGCGGGCACGGTCGGAGACCGGCCCGAGCAAAGAACTGGGCGCGATGCCGGAAGGACGGGCACGGTCGGAGACCGGCCCAAGCAAAGAAGAGATGGAGCTGCGGGCACGGTCGGAGACCGGCCCAAGCGATGAGAAAACGGCCCCGGCGGAGCCACACCACAGCCCGCGCTTTGACATCGACGAGCGCGCCCTGCCGCTGGGCGCAGCCATCCTGGCCCAGGCAACCTCTAGCTGGCTGAACCGCCCCTAGACCTGCGGCAGCCCACCAACCCAACCCGACTCGACTCGAAGACAATTCTCACATCCAGACCCTCCGAGTCACGCATCACGCATCACGTTTCACGAAGGACACCATGCATCCGCCATCCCTCGAAGCTGACAAACAGGCCCTGGTGGCCCGCCTGAAGGACGCGCGCGAGGCGCTGTTGACGCTGGTGCGCAGCTTGCCGGCCGATCAGGTCGAAGCGCCCGGCGCGATGGGCGACTGGTCGGTCAAAGACATCATCGGCCACATCGCGAGCTGGGAAGACCGGCTGCTGACCATGACGCAAATGGTGCTCAACGGCCAGGCCGACAAGATCGATTGGATCGACAGCGACGAGGCGCTGCAGGCCTGGAACCACAGACAGCAGCGCCGCAAGCAGGGCTGGAGCTGGAGCGATACCATCCGTGAGCTGGCCCTGCTGCGCGAAGAGGTGCTGTGGAACGTCGATGGCATCGAGCCGGCGCAGCTTTTCCAGCCCCATGACCTGGCCGCGGGCCGCGTCAGCCCGGCCGAGCTGCTGGAAGGCATCGCCGCACACGATCAGGAGCATCTGGTCGAGCTGCGAACGTGGGCGGAGGGGAACCCGGAGGAACTGAGCGTTGAAGGTTCCTGAGTTCCCCCAGTTCCCCCAAGGACGATGCCAATGACATCGACCGACGACTCCCGCCCACCCGAGCTCCGCTTGACCGAGATGGAACTGCGCCAGTACAACGGCGAGCGCGGGCGGCCGGCTTATATCGCCTACGCTGGCATCATCTACGACGTCAGCGACGCGCCCAACTGGCGGGGCGGCATGCACCGCGAGATGCACTACGCCGGGCTGGACCTGAGCCGTTCGCTGCGCAAGGCGCCCCACGACGCCGGCGTCTTTCAACGGGTGCCTCGCATCGGTGTTTTGATCGATGGGTAGTTCCACCTGAAACCCGCACAGGCGCCGCCCTGGCCAGGCAACGTCCCAGCTCTGGCAGCGCCACGTTCGAGACGCGCAGAAGGGAAATCGAACCATGCAGATCACCCATGTCGAAGTCATTCCGGTCGAGCTTGATTTGAGCCTGCCCTACCGGGCGCTGTACGAGGAGAAGGTCGAACGCGCGACGCTGGTCTTCGTGCGCATCGACATCCAGGACGGCCGCAGCGCCTGGGGCTGCGCAGCCTTCGATTCGTTGCTGACCGGCGAGACGGTGGAACAGGTAACGCGCGCCTGCCGTCGCTGCGCCACCCGCGCCCTGGACCTCAACCCGCTCAACACCGAATTCGCCCTGGCCGAGCTGGCGCCGCTGACCGCGGGCACGCCGTCGGCGCTGTGCGCCTTCGACGCCGCGTTCCACGATCTGCTGGGCCTGGCCGCGGGGCTGCCGCTGCATCGCCTGCTGGGCGGCTATCGCTACCGCATCCGCACCTCCATCGCCGTGGGCATTGCGCCGGTCAACGAGACGGTGGAGCTGGCCCGGCTGCGCGCCCGGCAGGGCTTTCGCATCCTCAAATTGAAGGGCGGCCTGGAC